>JAGOVR010000017.1 GCA_018060635.1 Bacteriovoracaceae bacterium | reverse complement strand
AAAGAAATGACATCTGTCACTTTATCTTTTTTTCGGTTAAGCTTGTTCAATTTCTGCATTTGCTTCATGCCGCATAAAAGAAGCGAACACTCTACTTTAGCTGATAAGGCCCATCCCTTCTTTTTATTTTTTAAAAAAGCCTCCAAAACAGGAATTGTTGCTTTAATCCATTTTAAGTCCTGTTTATGCAGATGAATTTTAGTTTGTATAAATAAAACTATTTTTTTACCTTGAATTTTTATGATCTTGTTGTTTGCAAGCATACACCGATTCCTTTATTCTCTAGATTGATTAATCTCATCTTAAAGGTATTTTTATGCAATATAAAGAGCTCGCAAGAGTTATTGAGGTAGTTAAAGCCCTTCGCCATCCTGAAACAGGCTGTCCTTGGGATTTGGAGCAAAATTATACATCACTACTTCCCTACCTAGTAGAAGAAACATATGAATATATCTACGCCGTAGAAAGCCAAGATACTCGCGAAATGAATGAGGAGTTAGGAGATGTTCTTCTGCAAATACTTTTGCATACTACTATTGCGGAACAAGAAAATTCTTTTACCCTTGAATCTGTTTGTAAAACACTAGCAGACAAACTGATTAGACGCCATCCTCATGTTTTTGAAGAAAAAAATAAAGATAAAATAAGTTCACAACAAGTACTTGTGAACTGGGATAAAATTAAAAAAGAAGAGAAAAAAGAATCTCTTTTTAATGACTCTTACTTAAAATTCCCTGCACTTTACAGTGCGGAAAAAATTGGGAAAAAAAGTAAAAAAGTTAATTTTGACTGGGATGACTTCCAACAAGTCATGTATAAAGTAGAAGAAGAATGGCAGGAATTAAAGGAAGAACTAAAACCTCATGCTCCTATGAATCAAGACAATATTATGGAAGAGATAGGAGATGTTCTTTTTTCGGTTACTCAATTGGCTAGGCATCTGAATATAAGTGCTGAGGAAGCGCTTCGTTCTTCTAATAAGAAATTTATTAATCGTTTCGCCAAAATGGAACAGATCCTAGAAGCTGAAGGTAAATCCTTTGAACAACTAACATTAGAAGAAAAGGAAGCTTGTTGGCAAAAAGCTAAAATAGAAATTTATGCTAAATCTAAAACATAAATATATTCGTCTCGATGCAACTACGAGACTCTATAATTGTCCTGTCCCACTCTTGGGATTAACGGGTGGAATTGCTTCGGGAAAAAGCACTGTTGCTAAAATTTTTGAACAAAAAAATATCCCCCTTATTTCAGCCGATAGTATGGTTAAATATGTCTATACTCAAGAAAGCTCTATTCATTTTATTGCCAAAAATTTTCCTGACGCTATCGTTAAGGGGAATATTAACTTCCCAATCTTAAGACAGATTGTTTTCTCTGATAATGATGCCCGCATAACCGTTGAAAATTTTATTTATCCTAAACTTCCTTTTGCTTTTTATTTTTTTTATAACGCTTTTTCAAATCCTCATTTTGTTATTTATGATGTGCCCTTATTATACGAAAAGAATTTAGAGACTAAAGTCGACCAAAGTATTTGTGTCTATAGCACAAGTGTCGAGCAAATAAAACGCTTACAAAAAAGAGATCAGATTAATTTTGAGACTGCAAAAAAAATGCTAGAAGCTCAGATGCCCCTAGATTATAAAAAACTACTAGCCCATTTTGTAATTGATAATTCTAAAGATCAAGAATCACTTAAAAAATCCACTGAATCTTTAATTGATCTCTTAACCGAAGAGATAAACTAAGAAAGATGCTCTTTAAATTCTTTTCCTGGTTTAAATTTAGGAAAAATCTTGGCCTTAATCTTAATGCCCTCGCCTGTTGTAGGATTAATTCCGTTACGAGCGGCTCTTTTCATTTTGGTAAAAGTGCCAAATCCCATCATGCTGACATCATCACCCTTCTTAACTGTTTTTTTTACTGTTTCCACAAAAGTTGAAAGCATAACTTCTACATCTTTACGAGTGAGATGCGAAAGTTCTTGGTGAGTCAACATAGTATCTATAAGCTCTTTTTTATTCATGAACAAACTCCTTTCTTTTTTTATCATTTCTTATCATAAAGAAAGAGATGATACTTTTCGATCTTTTTTTAAGCTTTTTTCATATTTTTTATATTCTTCAAAGCTGTGTTTTAGTGTAATCACCATCTCTTGCTCTAAATCTTTAACCTCTTGTTGTAAATTTAGTCTTCCTTGCTCTTTTTCATCTAAGCATACTTCACTGAGAGAACAACTCCGAATGGCAAGATTTTTAAAACTTTTTAAATTATTTTGCCAACTCTGTAAAACCTCTTGTAAAGATCCTTGATTCAATTGATTTGCAACAACTGTAGTCATAGCATGATCTATCTTCTTTTCTTGCAAGATCACAACTATGTAGTCTTTACCTGCAAAAGCATACGGTTTTTTTTGTAGTTCAAACTCTACCCCTTTTTCACCGTAAACGCTGTAAGAATCTAAACTACTCATATAATTTTTAAAATAGTCGCTTAATAGAATTTCATTTTCTGTTTTAAAAAAATCTAAAATATTTTCATTAGAAGATTTTGTATTATTTTTAGCTTTATAAATTTGTAAGTCATTTTGATTAGTCCAAACAACATCTCCTCCCTGATTTAACAGAAAGAAAGGAAAAGGAAAAATCTCTAGAAGCATTTTCTCCCTTAACAGGGATGAAAGAACTACGGGATTTTTTTTCTCTTTATAAAAAAGAGACCATGCTAAAAATGTAAACATTAAGCTTACAACAAAAACAGCAACTAAAAGCCATAAAAAATTTTGATACGCACTATATAATGTCCCTGACTGTGAGGCCAAACTGCGCTCGGTAGCGTTAAAAGCTTTTGCTACAAAGGTTTTATAATCTGCCATTTTTGCTGTTAGCGTAGAACCACTCTTAGCTAATTGATCTAACCTTGCGTGATATACTTCTACATTTTGAATTTGAGCAAGAATCTCTTTTTTCACTTTATTATTTAAAACAGAATTTTCTGTTACTTTTTTCATCAAAATAAGATCTTGCCCTATAATATGGTGGTATTTAGAGAAATCTGGAGCTTGAGGGTTTAGCGTAGCAATGTGAGCTGAAACTCTCTCTGAAATTCTTTCTAAATTACGATACTTATTACGTTTAGCTAATTCCAAAAAGTTACTATTTTTTTCTCTAAGCGTTTTAACCATGGCAGAACTACTATTTTGTCCTTCTAAGCCTTGTAACAAATTTTCAATTTCTTGTGACAAATTTTCAAATTTCCCCCAAGGGAATTCAGAACCAACCTGAGACTTAGTTGTTTTTATAAGACCAACAACACTTAAAAATTCTTTTTTGGCATTTTTCAAGTTCCCTTGTTCTAACTCTTTTTCCATAACTCCTAAGATATTTTCTTTCTTGAAGTTTTTAAGTTGATCCAACGTTTGATAGTGTTCTTCATAGCGATGACCATTTTGTAATCCTGCGACAAAATAGGATGCCAGCGTTGTCCCTACTAAAATAGACAAAAGAGAAAAAGAAAAAAGAACAAATACCTTGTTCGATGGTTTGGTAATTTCCATAGAATATGCCTTCCTTAGCAAAATAATGGTTTGCTTTAGAATAACATATAATAAAAAAGAGGGGAGAAAATCTCCCCTCTTTTTATTAAGAAAAAACCTGAGTTAATAATTCGGTTTTTAAGCGGCTAAGTCTTCAAATGAATCGAATTCTTTTTTAAGTTTTGCTTTAAGTTTTTCTACTGCTTGAGTATGTAATTGAGATACTCTAGATTCTGTAACCTCTAAGACCTGTCCAATCTCTTTAAGATTTAAATCTTCATAATAGTAAAGGGAAAGTACTAATTTTTGTTTTTCAGGAAGTCCATTGATCACTTCTTTAATTTTTTCCTGCGAACGCTTATAGTTAATAGCAGAGTAAGGGTTAGAAGATCTACGTTGTTCCAAAAGCCCTAACATAAGCTTCTTATCCTCTCTATTGAAAGCCGTCGAATCATCAATGTTAAGTACAGAAACTGTTTTGGCTTTATCTACCAAAGAATAATACTCTTCTTGATCCATCTTAAGCTCTGCACACATCTGCTCATCTGTGGGTTCTTTGCCTAATTCATTTTCTAACTTTTGAAATGTTCTTTCAATCAGCTTAGATTTTTCTCTCACCGATCTAGGAATCCAATCTTGCGCTCTTAATTCATCTAAAATAGAACCTCGAATACGAAATTCGGCATAAGTTTTAAATTTATTATCACGAGTACAATCAAACTTATCAATAGCATCCATAAGCCCTATGACTCCACAAGAAATAAGATCATCCAGCTCTATATTAGCAGGTAAACGGGAAGCAATCTTTTGAGCAATGTAACGAATAAGGGGAGCGTACTCTACCACAATTTCATCTTTCATCTTAGGATCAACTGTGTTGCGATAATCTTTTAAATTTTTAAGCTTTTTCGTTAATTCTGACATGGGCACTCCTTGCTTTTTTATCCAACACATCCTGTGTTGAACGATGTTTAAAAGACTGAAAAAAATCGGAATAGATGAATCCGACCTCACTTAGTTAATTATAAAATAGCTTTGTCTGAATCCCTAGAGAGGAGATTTTTTCCCTAGGGCATTTTGCACCTATTATAAATTCAAGGACTTAACAAGAACTTAAAGAAATGCCATAAAAAAACCCCTCTTACCAGTGGGCATAAGAGGGGTTTTGTAAGAAAAAATAAAAAATTAAAGAACTACTTTTCCACGTTTTTTAAGCTCTTCCACAATCGTATCAAAATGTTCTGCAGGGTAAGCTCCTTTAACAGGAATTCCATTAAGAAGAAATCCTGGCGTCCCTTGAAATCCAAATTTTTCTGCTTCTTTTAAATCTTCTTCAATACGTTTTTTTACTGCTTCTGATTTTAGATCAGTGGCTAGTTTAGTCATATTAACCGATAATTTTTTAGCAATGGTTTTAAGATAAGCTTCTCCTCCACGCAATTTACTTTGATTCTGAAAAATTTCATCATGAAATTTTTGGGCCTTAACAGCATCTTGTAAACGAATAGCTTCGTAGTACTGAGCAGAAATCATAGCACTGGGGTGAAAACTAAGAGGCAAGTGTTTATAGACGAATTGAATTTTACCTTCATATTTTTTAAGTAACTTCACAACAGTTTCATAGCCACGAGTACAGAAAGGACATTCAAAATCTGAATATTCAACTAAAGTTAAAGGAGCTCCCTTAGTTCCTCGAATACTCTCATCACTACGAATAAGTGGCTGTAAAGGAGCATCATATTTTGCTTCTAATTCTTTTTTTTCTTCTTCTTCTTTTTTCTGTGCCATTCCAGCTTGTGCTGATTTCACCGCTTTATTTAAAGCTTCTATGTACGCTTCAGGGTGAGCCTCGATAGATTCAGTAATAATAGTAGGGTCTTCTTTAAGAGCTTTTTTTATTTTTGCCTTCATAGCTTTGTCACTACAACTCGTGAGCAAACCCACAAAAAGAAAAATGGGTAACAACCTTGTCATAAAAATATCCTTTGAAAAAATTAAATGATCTGCAATAGATTAAACCGAGTAGGTAAAAATTCAAAGAGTCTAAGCAGAAAAGTGTCGAATAATTTTACACTTGCCTATAAATTCTTATTTTTTTTACTCTTTAAAATAAGAGTCCTTTGTGAGAATAAGCATAACATATTAATATTAAAGGGTTTTATTTATTCTTGCCTATTGCATTAGAATTAAGGCAAATTGGCATCTACTATGCAGAAATTAAAATGTTTATCCGATAAGCTATAGGAACTTTTAGAGGGAGATTTTTATGAAAAAAACAATAAGCCTGCACGCCTTAATTTTTGGCCTGCTTTTACTTATAGGCTGTGGAAAGCCCAATGATAATGGAGTGAACAATTACACCTTTAGCGATGGGGCCACAGCTTCAAGCTATGGTATTAATCAGTTCTTGGCGCAAAAATTTGATTTGATTCTCAAAGCTATGCCTCAACCTACTTGTACCGATGGCTTTCAAGGTGTACGTCTGCATTTTAGAATTGTGGCAGGATCACAAACAGAGTTTGTCCAAGGAGGAAGTGCAGAAGCTACTTTCAATTTACCTCCTAATAATATCATGCTGGGAGGAAATTCTTCTGGGACAGCTGTGATGTATTTTGCTTACAATAATAACGATCAACATTTAGTGGTACGCTATTGCCCATCCCTCATGTATGAAGGACAACTGCTTTATTATACTTTACGCAATACTGCCGCTAACAACTATCCTTCAGCAACAATGCAAGCCTTCCCTCAACAATATACTGGAAACTTCGCCTGTCCTCGTGCACTCTTTGGAAATATTATGATGAGAGTGAATCCTAATAATAACTACTCTCAAATACCTCTTAATGTAAATCAAGTTTTTATTCAACTCGATAGTTCTATTCAACCTTCCTGTTAAGTATTCATAAAGAATTTATGCTGTAAAAAAAGAGGTTAGGAATCTAACCTCTTTTTTTGCTTAAAAAATTTTTCAATAGCGTAAGTGACGGCCATCACATAATCATTTTGAAATTTATCCTGAGTAAGTTTTTTAAGTTCCTTAGGATTAGAAAGAAATCCAACTTCTAATAACAATCCTGGTCTTTTAGATAAAGCTAAAACATAAAACATTCCTGCTCGCACACCTCGATTGCTTATCTGGTGTGTCGGTACTATTTTTTTAGTTAATTCGTGGCTTACAAGTGTTGCTAATTTTCTAGACTCATCAACTGTTTGCGTAATGACCATATCTATAAGAATTTGCTGTGCTTCAGTCATTTTTTCATTTTTATTTTCAACTGTTTCAACTTTATGAATAGCTGCATTTTGATGATTATCTAAATAATAAGTTTCCATTCCATGGGAATAAGTATGAATATCCGAATTAAAATGAATAGAAATAAAAAGATCAGCACTCACTTTTTCTGCAATCTTGGCTCTCTCATCTAAAGAAAGTGTTTTATCAAAACTACGAGTGAGATAAACATTAAACTTTTTTTGTAATTTAGCTTTCAATTTTTGAGCTAATAATAACGTAAGATTTTTTTCTTCTACCTTTTGTGACATGGCTTGTGCCCCTAAATCAATTCCGCCATGGCCAGGGTCAATGAGAATGGTTTGCCCCCAAAGATGGGAAGAAATAGTCAAAAAAAATAAAAAAATAAATGGCATAAAAAACTAGTATACTTTCTTAATTTTATAGTTTGGAAAATAATAAGATAGAATTTTATGATAATTCCAACCTTTTTTAGCAAAAGAAAGGGCCCCCATCTGACACATTCCTACTCCATGACCCAAACCTTTCCCTTCAAAAAAGATTCTCCCTTCCCTTTTACTCACTTTAAAATAATTAGACTTTAAGTTTTTACGACCTAAGTAAGAACGCAACCATGCTTTTTGCATAACTTTCATATTTTTTTCATCATCATAAAAGCGCATCAACGCATTATCTGTTCTATCTGGAATAAAAAAAACATGACTCGCATTAAGCAAAAGGAGACTTCCTTTTGTTTGATAAACATTTTTAAGCGTTGTTATAAAATCTTTTTCTGCAAGAGAATAACTCCACTTGCTACTTTTATTTTCGTGACAACGAGGGCATGGAACTGACTGATAACCTTCTACTTTATTTTGCCAAACATATTCTGGTTTCAGAGTTTTTCCTCCACACTGTGAATGAAAAAAAACAGAAGCAAGACTCCCTTTATCTGTTACTAAAACTTCACCTTGCGTTTCTCTTGAAGCTTGTGTTGTTTTTTGCGTTTTATCTAAAAGAGCACCTGCTACTTGATCTTTCTCTGACGCCGTCAAATGATAAAAATCCTCTGCCATAAATGTTCCCTGTTTCTTTTTCAAAAGAGCGTAACTTCTGGCCAGAACAGCTTGAGCTTTAAGGGCCTCAATAGACCAACTTCCATTCATCTCTTTAGCTAAAAGAGAGCTAATATAGCTTTCTAAAGGCAGACGTTGAATAAGATCACATTTTTGCTCTTGTAAGGACGCTGTTACCACAAAATCACCTTGATAATCACGATTTTGCCAAGAGACATAACCCGTAGGGGAAGACACACTGGCCAGCATAATCTTATCTTTTAAAAAACCTGCTGAGCTTTTGACATTAGTGGAAGGCGAATAACCACAATTAAAGCTAAAAGTGGAAAAGCCATCTTGTTGACTTGTGGAATTATTAGCAATTATTTTTTTTTTTAAATCTTGTCCTTTCAGTGTTACTTGAGACAATTTTTGCCCTAACAAAACATTAATATGCGGAATATCAGCGTAAGCATAAGCACAGATTTGAGTAATAAATAAAAAGATAAAAATAAAAATAATCATCATCCTTGATAGATTGAAGGCATCCCTTCTTACATTTTCTTTTTAGATTAAAGGAGAATGAGTCAATCCTCAAGCTTTCTTTTTCCCAATAAATTCCATAATCTTTTGCATATCTTGCCATGCTGTCTGCTTAAGAGTTGGATTTATTAGCAAATACTCAGGATGAAATAAGGGTACGACCTTAAAAGAAAAGATCTCATTATTGGTATTTTTAATTTTTTTATCAAAAAATTTTCCATGAATCTGAGATAATTTCTCTTTCACTCCTAGAACATACTGAGTAGCGACAGAGCCTAACGTGACAACCACCTGAGGTTTTAAAAGGAAAATTTCCTGATACAAATAACTTTCACAGGAAGAAATCATTTGCAAAGAGACTTCTGGCTCAGGATGATAACAACGTGCCATTAAACTCAGTAAAAATTGCTCCTGACTTAATTGCATGGCCTTTATCATTTTTTGTAAGAGAGCTTCTACTTCTGTAGGAAAGTTCTCTTCTTTATTATCTCTTGGAAAATCCCCCACAAACAAAACCTGAATATCTTGTGTTCTTTGGGTGACCAAACCATGCACGACTTTAGTGCGGTATTTTAATTTTTCTTGGGGACATAAGGCGCAAGCATCCATTTTTTTCTGCAAATCAGAAATATTACAAAGAGGAATAATAATTTCTTTTTCTGTCACTTGTTCTTCCAAAGAAGCTTTTAGCTGTAATTCTCCTCCTGTAAAACGTAAAACTTTCTCTTGATCTTTTTTTTGACTTATTTTTTTTTCTGTAAATTCTTTAAATGATTTAAGCAGAAGATCTTTCTCTGTCGTTTTGACCTGAGCTAACGGTGCTTTAACCAATGCCTCTCCCTCATCTCTTTTTTTAAAGTGAAAAAACCATGAGGTCTCTTTGTATAAATCTTGTGCAAAAGAAAGTTCTCCTTTCTGTGCAGTTTTTTTCTGATCTTTATTTATTTTAAAAAAAAACTTGGAATAGTCCATTTTTTCCTATCTCTTTCTTGCAAGTTGCCACAAAAAAATTGCAATGATCTTATTTTAGGTTTGCATTTTTTTCCCCTCCAAACATACCTAAAAATAATTCTTTTTCCTACCGATTCTTTATATAGAACCTAAGGGTAAAAAGGAGTTCTATGGGTGACTTTGAATATGATGAAATGGTGGAATGCTTCGAAAAATACTATGGTGATGCCAGTTGTGTAAAAAAAATTATGGAATCCTGCTCCGAATGTGGGGCAAAACTCACCTTAAATCACTTCTCTGACTATCGCAGTCTGCTTATCTTGGAAACTGCCTCTTGTGCAGAATGTGGTGGCAAAAGAAAAGTGGCCCATGTTTTAAACTAATCTTATTGTTTCATGTTAGGCAAAACTCTTTTTTTCTCAGCATGATGATGAAGCTTACGAGAAAAACGGTGAGCTTCATCTCGCATGGAAGTTATAATCTTCATGAGAGACCTCGAACGTAAAAGTTCATAGGGATTTTTTCTATGGGTAAAATAGAGACGCTCTGTAGTTTTAATACTGCCTTTGGTTCTGGCTTTAGCAATCCCAATAATTGGAATTTCTATTTTTTGCTCTTTTAAAACTTGGGCCAGTGTATTCACTTGTTGTTGTCCACCGTCTACGATAAAAACGTCAGGAAAATCCCCTTTTTTAAGTCTTCGCCTCAGAAGTTCAGCTAGCATAGCAAAGTCATTGTTCCCCTCTAACCTCTCTTGCAAATGATAATAACGATAATTTTTACGATCAGGTCTACCTTCATAAAAAACAATTTGTGAAGCTGTAGGAGATTTTCCCTGCCAAATAGCAACATCAAAACACTCTAAAACTTTAGGACGCTCTGATAAATGCAATAATTTCTGCAAAAGCTCTAAGCCCTCAAAAAGGTTTATTTCTTCTTTAATACGAAAGACTTGTGTTTCTTGGGCATTACTTTGTACTAAATTTGAAATATTTTTATATTTTATTTTAGGTAAAGTAACTTCTATTTTTTTACTTAGCATTTTTTCTAAAGCTACTTGAAAATTTTCTATTTTTTCCCAAGGAACAATAATTTTTTCAGGGATTTCATAGCTGGTGTTGTAATACTGCATGAGTATCAACTCTATCTCTAGCAAAATATCTTGCATAAAATCTTTCTTCAAAAAATGAAATGACTTATTTCCAATCAAAATACCTCGACGGAAAAGATAAATACTCAAATCAACTTCGATTTCACCCTCATAATATCCCACCACATCTATATCTTCACTGCTCTTAAGTTCTGCATTTTTTTGTACATCATGCTTTAAAAAAAGCTCTAAACGTTCTAAACAGTCTCGTATCATGAGTGCCTGCTCAAAAGCCTCGGTTTCGGCGTACTCTTGCATTTTTTTCTTTAAAAAATTAATTGTTTGACTACTTTTTCCTATAAGAAAATTTTTGGCATAATCTAAGTTTTTATTGTACTCCGCTACATCTATCTTATCTACACAAGGAGCGCTACACTGATGCATTTGATAAAGAAGACAGGGCTCTTTACGTGAGAGAAACTCTTTCATGGAACAATCTCTAAGTTTAAAACACTTAGTAAGGATACGCAGAACATCTTTCAGTTCTCCCCCCGCAATAAAAGGACCAATAATAATTCTACCCTTACCTCTTTTAGGTTTACGCACATATTCTAAACGAGGAAAAACTTCATTTTGATCAATGAGCACATAAGGGTAAGTTTTGTCATCTTTAAGTTGAATATTGTAACGAGGAGAATATTTTTTAATCAGATTATTTTCTAAAACCAGTGCCTCTGCTTCAGAAGCCGTTATAATAAAATCAAAGTCTCTAATTTTTTTTACAAGAAAATAAGTTTTCGTTGCAATGGTGTGGTTGGAATCTTGAAAATAAGAAAGAACTCTTTCTTTTAAATTTTTGGCCTTCCCTATATAAAGAATTTCTGCTTGCTCTCCTCTCATTAAATAGCAACCAGTCACTACGGGTAAATTTTTAGCTTTTAAAAAAAGATTTTCTTTGTTTGAAGGCATAGATTTTTATCCAAAAAAAAGGAGGGTTAACCCTCCTTTTAATCTATACTGTTCACTTCTTTTTTTAAATCATTTAACCACCGTAGGTTATAGGAAAGTTTCCTTGGCCACCCATATTGAAAGGATTGTAGGTTTGGCCGTAAGCTCCACCGCCATAATCACCTGCACTAAAGCCGTAACCCATTCCGCCACCACCGAAGCCGCCTTGACCAAAACCACTTTGACCAAAACCGCCTTGACCAAAACCACCTTGACCAAAGCCACCTTGACCAAAACCACCTTGACCAAAACCACCTTGGTTAAAGCCACCACCGAAGCCGCCTTGACCAAAACCAGCGTAAGGCATACCTCCCATTCCTGCACTTAGATAATTATTTCCGAAAGTAGAAGCTGGATACCCTTGATAAAAACCTTGCATACCACTACTGAAACCACTATTTAAAAAGCCATTCCCTGCAAATCCCATATTCCCACCAAACATCCCAGACATTCCATTATACCCAGCAAAATTAGGAGGAAGGGCCGCATTATTACAATTACTATTACCTTGAGAAGCCGTCATTAAATCTGTTACTTGATTAGGTCCCCACACAGGAGCATCATAATCTGCCATTTGTGTTTGATGAAAATCTAGAGCGGCTTGAAAATTATTTTCTAGACTCCCAAAACAAGCGGCATTTCCTGCACTAATACCTGTCATATAAGATTCATACATTCTACGCTGACTATTAACTGTGTGTAGTCCTAGTACAGTTCCACCTACAATTCCTAACCCCATCACAATACTATTTGCTGTTGTATCTTTCTGACCACCTGCGATCATACAATTAATACACACACCATTTCCACTTTCTCCTAATTCATAATCTCTAGTAGCTTTTTCATACCAAGATGAATCTGCACCACAATCTTCTGTATAAGTACAACGGCGCTCTTCTCGTCTTACAGTAGTTAATTCTTCGTCATCTTCTCTTGTGCGACGATGAGAACGAGAGCCTCTATCTGTAACAGTAGTTACTTTTTCAGTATGTTCCGTTACTTCTTTACGGCTACTACGTTCTGCAACCTCATATCTTGTTCCATCTTCCGTTTGAAAAGAACGAAGTCTTCCCTCTTGTTCTGCCTTAGCTTGACACTTTTCAAAGCGAGCAAGATGTTTAGCACTACCAAACGTGCCATTTTCAGGAAGTTCTCTAGAAATAAGTCTATTTCCCTTTTTTAAACTTACTTTCGTTTTAAAAAGCTTCCAATAACAAGGATCCCCTTTATAAGTAATCCCTTCAATTTCTATTGTAGTAATCTTTTTTTGATGTTTAATTCTTTCTGTTTTTAATTCTTCAATAGACTTTACTGTCACCGTTTTTGTACTTAGCCCTGGATTAAAATCTCCACCTTGATCATTAGGTTTGTCTTCTGTTGTTCCAGGTTCATTAGGATTTTCCCCATCTGGAGTTGTCTCATCAGGTCGATCCTTGCCTCCATCATCATTCCCTGCATAAACCAATGTTCCTAAAGAAAACTGGGTAATGAGAAGTAGTAATAAGAAACTTTTAAGCTTCTTATAAATCCAATGTAAGTTTGTGCTCATAAGATCTCCATCCTTGGGAAAAGGGTCTCTAAACTTAGAAACACTTTTTTCCCTAAGATTTTATCGGCTTATAAAAATAATAACTTTAATGTCCTTTTGAAAAAATATATGGCATAAATACTCTTAGATTTCAGATAGTTATAATATCTTAAGGGCTTGTATGTTCAGCTTTATTGATCAATTTTTAGACAAAATAACTCCTCAGGGAAATATTTTGTCTTGGATTTTGACAGCTCTCTTTTTAAGTATATTAATTTACACCCTAAAGATTATCAGGGCCGAAAAAAAAAATGAAATAAAACTTCAGAATTTTTTTACCTTACACTCCTTAAGTTTTAAAACACCCACATGGTGGGAACTCAAACTCCCTGATTCCAAGCATTGTAAAGTTTTTTTAAAAAAAGAAGATGCAACTTTTTTAGGTTATTTTTTTTGGAGTCATGAAAATAATTCAATAGACAATATTCTAAAAAATTATTTAGAAAAAAATAATATTATTTTTGATACCCATGAATTTATTATGTCGACTGATACTAAAAAATTCTCTGCCTCTTTCGCTCCTCATTTACAACAAGCTTTGCGCTATGAAGGCATGGCCACACTGAATGCAGAAGAACGCATTTATTGTGATATTTTTGTTTTTCATTTAAAAAATGAACAAGGTTATTATTTTTTTGAAAACCGCAGTAGTGTCCTGCATGGAATGGTAGAAGGTCCTTACTTTGAAGCTGTACTTAAAAGTTTGGAATTAACCTCTGCGAATAGAGAATTGACGAATACGAGTCACTAAAAAAGCAACGATATCTTCATCTGTAGAGAAAACATCTTCTATAAAATCTGAAGTCAAAAGAAATTCTAAAATTCTATGGGCCACTTGATTTAACGATTCCACCATATAAAGTCCTGCAATGACTTCCCCATTAAAACCTTTAATAATTTCTTTACGAGCATGATTAAATACTTCGGTTTCTGTAATATCTCCGCTAATGCCTGAATCACCTAGTTTTTCTTGAACTTCTTCAATGGCTTGAGTACGAATATCATCATCTGTCGCAAAACTAACGCCGAGCTCTGTAGCTAAAGATTCAACTAAATCTAGCCTTTTTTCAATAGGATAGATGATAAATTTATCTTCTGTCAGATGATTAACAATATAAGTGCTCAACGATTTGAGCGTTTCAAAATCAGTTTTCATGTTTTAAGTTCCTTAAAATAATATATCTTTTTATACTATTTCTGGGTGCATCATACAATTTTAAAATGCGATTAATGCAGGATTTTTTAAAAAAACTTAAGTTTTTTTGAAAAAACTCTTAAAAAAATCACCTTCACCCAGAATCCACAAAATAGAAACATAGAGAAAAATGGCCAGTAAAGAAAGAATAGTAATAAAGCTCAAGTTTACTACGATGCGCATTAAACCCATACTAGAATCAAAGGCACTTAAAAAAGAAAGTGATTTTAATTCAAAGAGACCAAAAATCATTCCTAGTCCTGCCAATAAAATTTTAAGGACTCTTTTAGAAATAAAAAAATTCATCTTTAATTTTAAAAATCTGCCTAGCAAATAACTTTGTAAAAGAACATTGAGACACATGGAAAGTGTTGTGCCTAGAGCTAAAATCCAAAATCCAAAATGAGGTGTGAGGATAAGGCAAAAAAGAATATTTACTGCAATAGAAAAAAGAGAAACTGTTACAGGAATATTTTGTTTATCTAAACTATAAAAAGTAGGAACCAGAATTTTGTACAGACCGTAAGCAGGTAGTCCTAAAACATAAAGTTTAAGGGCCAACGTAGTATGGAGCGTGTCACTAGCTGTAAACTTTCCTCTCTCAAAAATGAGTTTGGTTATTTCTGGTGCCAACATATATAAAATAACCGTGCAAGGAACAATAAGGAGCCATGAAAGAAAATAACTACTTTGTAAGAACGAAAGAGCTTCCTCCCTCCCTTCGGTTGTATTTTTTTTAAAAGATTCACTAAAATGCACCAAGTGAGAATTACCAAGAGAAACAGAGAGAATCCCCACAGGGAACTGAAATAATCTGAAGGCATAATTAAGCCAAGAAATAGCTCCTATGACTGTTCCTGAAGCGAGAATAGTGGTTACTAATAAATTAATTTGGCTAGCTGAAAATCCTAATAATCCTGGCCCCAACTTTTTGAAAACAGTTTTTACATCTTGAGAAAAAAGTTCTTTAAATTTAAAAGAGAAAAAAAGAGGGCCATAATTTTTTTTAAAAAGAGCAGGAAGCTGTACTAACCCCTGTAAAAAACCTCCCACCATGACTCCTACCCCTAAAGCATAAATAGGTTCCCATCCCCACTTAAAAAAAAGAGCTGGAAAACCTATGGTAGAAAAAATAGCGGCTAAATTAAAAAAAGCGGGACTGAGTGAAGGAATAAGAAAAACTTTCAATGAATTTAAAGCTCCCATAAAAAGAGCACTCAAAGAAATGAGCGTTAAGAAAGGGGCCATAATACGAGTAAGTGTCACCGTTATCGTAAAACGATGAGGATCATTTTTATAAGTTGGAGCAAAAAGATTAATAATCTCAGGAGTAAAAATAATCGTAAAGATAGAAATAATTCCTGTAATGATAAAGAGCACTATAAAAAGTTGCCATAAAAGTTTACGCGCTTTTGCGTCTCCACCAGCAACTCTCGCTTGAATGAAAGTAGGAACAAACGCCGATGAAAAAGCTCCTTCGGCAAAAAGATCACGCAAAAGATTAGGAATACGGTAGGCCACCAAAAAAGCATCCGTAAAACCTGACGCTCCGAAAATAGCGGCGAGCACTTGCTCTCTAATCAAACCCAAAATACGACTTAAAAAAGTAGCGCCTGCCATTTGTGATGAAGAAGACAAAATAGAACTAATGGCAGTTTTTTTTCCAGCAGACAAAATGAAAATCCTTTTTAAAGATCAAGGCTAAGTGTAAACAAATTTTTTACAATTTGGAACGAAAACGCACCACTTATGACTTTTTTGGCCCTTTTCTTTTTTAAAAATCTATTATTTTTTCCCAAACGAAAAAAATTGTAATGCTTTCATCTTAGCTACTTACAAAGATTCTCTATTTTTTAAAAATAGGGCACGAAAGTTGCTTATAGCACAAGCAAGAGAAGAGCGGGCTTAGGATGAGACCAACTTCTCCAACACACTAACGGGAGGCGTCTATGTTTATAGCCATTGCAGTTGAAACTTGCAAACACCCCAAACATCAAAATGATTACAAGGTTTGGTACCTTGAAACAAATGCGCAGGATCAAGTGGTAAGTATTGGTGTAAAATCTAAAGATGAAGTCATCCAAAGCTTATTTAAAAGCTATCAAAAAACGGGAAGTTCTATTTGGAAAGCTATGCTTAAAGGCAGTGAAAAAACCACTCCCATTGAAGCTTATGATTTCATTTCCCGAAACGTAAATGAGAATACTCACTTTGGAAACCTGCCTACTTTAAGTGAGTTTCAAAAAACCTTGCAATATTTAGAGATGAACTTGGAATTACGCTCCATAGCTTAAAAAAAATCGTTTAGTCTTTTGGAAAAGGCCTTCAGGATGAAGGCCTTTTTTCTTTCTATTGGCCAATTTACAGTCTATATTGGGCCTATTCCAAGGAGTCTTCATGAAACCATTTATTGTCGTAGCAGACGGCTTCGATAAAAATTTGTTCAAAATTCTTTGTGCTGAACCTACATTAGAAGTTTTTCCTGAATCCAAAGTTTCTCCTGAAAAATTAAAAGAACTATTACCCAGAGTACAAGGGCTAGTGGTGAGATCCGCTACTTTAGTGAATGAAGAGCTTTTAAGTTCAGCTCCTAACTTACGTTATGTGGTACGTGCAGGCGAAGGCACTGACAATATTGATAAAAAATTATGTGCAGAAAAAAAAGTGAAAGTGGTCAATACTCCAGGGGCCAATAATAATTCAGCGGCGGAACACGCCATTGCTCTGATGTTTACACTCTTACGTAAAACAGCTTGGGCCCACTCCTCTATGCAAAAAGGGGAATGGAATAAAAATGATTTTGAAGGGAGTGAGCTCACAGGCAAAAAAATAGGAATTGTGGGATTCGGTCGCATTGGCCAAATTGTAGCTAAAAGACTTGCGGGCTTTGATCCTCAGATTCTTTTTTATGATCCCTTCATTGAAAAATCAGAATTTACTTATGCTAAAAAAGCTTCAGGTCTAGAAGAAATTTTTTCTAGCTGTGACATTATAACTATTCATGTGCCTCTCATGGCGCAAACTACAGGACTTGTAAGTGCTAAACTTTTAAATTCTATGCTTCCTCATGCAGTCCTTATCAATGCCTCTAGAGGTAAAATTGTAGATGAGGTAGCACTCTTAGAAATTCTTTCTCAAAATAAAATAAAGGGAGCGGCTTTTGATGTTTTTGAAAAAGAACCTCTGCCCTCTGACTCTCCTCTACGTGCCTTAAAAAATATAGTGCTCACGCCGCACTTAGGGGCCAGTACCGCCGAAGCTCAACTGCGTGTAGGAGAGATGGCCATTCATCAACTGAAAGAATTTTTTATTCATAACAAACTTTTAAACGAGGCAAAATAATGCAAACAGTAGCGATTATAGGAGCGCAATGGGGTGACGAAGGCAAAGGAAAAATTACCGACTACTTGGGAGAAAAGTGCGACATTGTGGTGCGCTACCAAGGAGGCAACAATGCAGGTCACACCATTATTGTAGGAAATAAAAAAACTATTTTACACCTTATCCCTTCAGGAATTTTACATCCTCACTGTGTCTCTATCATTGGACACGGACTGGTTTTTGATCCAGAAAGCTTTTTAGCGGAACTTAAAGAAATTTCTACAGCCACCTCTGTGACACCTCAAAATTTAAAAATATCTTCGCAAGTTTCTGTGATTAGCTCTTATGATAAGATTCTGGATGGTTGTCGTGAAATGGGTGATGATAAAATTGGAACAACCAAAAGAGGAATAGGCCCTGCCTATGAAAGTAAAGTGTCTCGTCGAGGATTAAAACTCTGCGATCTTGCTAATAAAGACACACTTTTTTCTAAACTTAAAAACTCACTCCAAGAAAGAGAAGTTCTTTTTAAAAATCTCTATCAAGTCTCCTACCCTTCTTTAGAAGAAGAAACAGCAAAACTCTATGAGTTAGGTCAAAAAATTCTCCCTTTTGCTTGTGATACTTTTTCTTATTTAGAAAAAGCTTTAAGAGAAGGAAAAAAAATTCTGTATGAAGGAGCACAAGGAATTCTTCTCGATATTGATTATGGAACTTATCCTTACGTTACCTCCTCTAATACTTCCTTTGGGGGAATTTATACAGGAGCAGGCTGTCCTGCTCACAACGTGGAAGAAATTATTGGAATTACTAAGGCCTATACCACTCGAGTAGGTGGTGGTCCTTTCCCTACTGAAATGTTGAGTGATTTAGGAGAATGGATTCAAACTAAGGGTCATGAGTTTGGAGCAACTACAGGGCGTAAGCGTCGTTGCGGCTGGCTGGATCTTCCTCTGCTTAAATATGCGGCGCAGGCTTCCAACCTTACTTCACTAACACTTACAAAAGTAGATGTGCTAAGTGGCATTCAAGAACTTAAAGTTTGTTATGCCTACGAGTATCAAGGAAAAAAATTAGATTGTGCCTACCCAGGACTTTCTCTTTCTGATGTCAAACCACTTTACTTAGACATGAAACCTTTTCAAGATGATT
>JAGOVR010000109.1 GCA_018060635.1 Bacteriovoracaceae bacterium | reverse complement strand
TCCTAAAAAGTCGAACTTCACTAATCCAATTTTTTCAGCATAATCTTTATCAAACTGAACAACTTGCTCTCCTTCTTTTCCTATGTATAAAGGACAATAATTGACCAACGGTTCATTGGTAATAATGATTCCTGCGGCATGGATAGAGGCGTGTCTAAAAAGACCTTCTAGTTTCCTAGAATTTTTTAAAATCTGACGAATTTTAGGATCACGCTCTTCTAGCTCTTTAAATTTTCCTTCTTTCTCAAAAGCTTTTTCTAGAGTAATGCCTAATTCTTCGGGAACTAATTTGGCCAGTGCATCGGCCTCCTGATAAGGCAGAGCAAACACACGGCTGACATCTCGAATAACAGCACGAGCTTGCAGTTTTCCAAACGTAATAATTTGCCCTACTTTATCTTTCCCATATTTTTCATTCACATAACGAATAACTTCATCACGCCTATGTTGGCAAAAATCCACGTCAAAGTCTGGAAGACTTACTCGTTCTGGATTAATGAATCTTTCAAAAAGAAGATTAAAATTAATGGGATCAATATTGGTAATTCTCAGAGCGTAAGCTACAAGGGATCCTGCTCCTGAACCTCTTCCTGGCCCCACAGGAATACCTTTATCTTTGGCCCAATTAATAAAGTCTGCAACGATGAGAAAGTATCCTGCAAAACCCATTTGAATAATCATCTCTAGTTCTGCTTCTAACCTTTCATTATAATGATTTTGAAAATTACCTCCTGCTTCTCGCAAGTTTCTAAAGTGAGGTCCCTCAAAGCGAGCTTGCAACCCTTCTCTTCCTAAACGTTTAAAATAATCTTCTAATTTTTCTTTGGTCTCTACTTTAAATTGAGGCAAATGATAAATTGGTTTTCCTGTCTCATCTTTCCACTTTAAATCTACTTTACATTTTTCTGCGATTTTTAAAGTATTTTCGCAGGCCTCAGGTAAGTCCGCATAGAGATTCCACATTTCTTGTGCTGATTTAAAATAATACTCATAAGCTTTATGCTTAGGTCTTTTTTCATCTAATATCGTATTACCTGTTTGAATCGAGAGAAGCACTTCATGTGATTCAGCTTCTTCTTTTTCAAGATAATGACATTCATTAGTCGCAACAATTTGCACTTCATTTTCTTGAGTTAATTTAAGTATTTTACTATTTAATTCTGCTTCACCTACTTCTCCTAGCCTTTGAATTCCCACATAAAAGTCATCTGTAAAAATAGCTTTAAGTTTAAGCAGTGCTTGCAAGGCTTTCCCTTCTTGTTGTGTCCGCAAGAAAAATCCGACCTCCCCTGATAAGGAAGGTGTTATCGCAATGAGACCTTGTGCATACTGTTTAAGCAAATCACTATCTACGCAAGGCCTCACATGCTGACCTTCCAAATAAGACTTGGAAATAATCTGACACAAATTTTGATAGCCTTGATTATTTTTACAGAGAAGAAGTAGGCGTGATATCCCGTGGTGAAACTCCGCTTCATCTTGTGCTGACAAAGCAGAAAAATTTTTTAAATTATCTTGTAGAGGATTTCTTTCAAAGCGAGATGAACTCGCAACATAAACTTCACAACCTAAAATAGGATTAACTCCTTGCTCTCTGCATTCTGAATAAAAATCAATGGCCCCAAACATATTTCCAAAATCTGTTTGAGCAATGGCAGGCATCTCCCACTCTTTTGCACGGGCCACTACATTTTCCACTCTTAAAGTAGAATTTAAGAGCGAATATTGAGTGTGCATATGCAAGTGGACAAAAGATTTCATAGAGGCATTTTTTTAACATTTTCTGCACTCTTTTACTATGAAAACAATAAATTTAATTGGGTAAGGGGTACCTGCCGTTAAGGATAATATCCTAGGGAGGGGATGACGTATGCAAAGGCTGTGGCACAAAAAGAAATATTTTTTTCTCTCTCTAGCGGTGCTTTTAGCTCTTTTGTTTACCTACACCAACGTAAAACACACTTATGATCCCGCTGAACAATTTTTATCTTCTAAAATCTCTAACCCTAATGAAAAAGAAGAAGAGATGCCTACGATTCTTACCTTAAATACCTCTGTAGATTCTTCCAGCGTGGTTATTGAAATAAGTTCCAATGAAATGGTACAATTAACCGTGAGTGACGGAAACACTTCGCTTTATTATGATAAAAAATTTCATAAAACTCGTTTTATAACACTAAATAATCTCTCCCCTTCTACATCCTACATTATGCAAGCTTGGGTGACGAATCAACAAGGACTGACCAAAGAAGAACAATTTATTTTTTCAACGCTTAGTTCTGATCCCCCTACTCCTCATCCTATGAAAAACACTTCTTGTGTTTTTGATTCTCATAATTATTCATTAATGACGAAAAAAGCCAGCTTTGATTTCAGTGAAGGACACTTTCCCATAGATCAATTCACCGACTTTTTAGGCTATACTTTAAGTAATCAAAGTTTTGCTGTCAGTTTTGATCTATCCAATTATAAAAATAATATTGTGTGTGCGGCCCTAGATATTGCGACTACCACCAAATTTAAAAAGGAGGAAACTCTATCTCTTTATATTTTAGATCCTCATGTAACTGAACTTCATCCTGTTAATTGCAACACTGACCCAGCACTTTATTGTTGGGAGGCTGTTTTAACTTTACCCTTGCACTACGATTTAGGAAATCTTTCTGGTAAAAACTTTATTCCTTATCTCAGCACTTATGGAATATTGCATACAAAACTTACTCCTAACGTTTCTTCGGATTTCTTAGATTTTTTAGAATTAAATGTCATTGTTACTCATGATGATTAATTTTCTATCAATTTCTTGCAAACACTCTTTCTAACCAAAATATAATATCTCCTCCATTGGCAAAACATAGCCTTACATCGTAGATTCTGACTTTATTTAGGAGTACTTATGAAATTATTTTTAGGAAACCTCTTTTGTCTTTTTACTTTTTTTACCCACGCTCAATATTCGTTTAGTACTTTTTACACCCAAAATTTTGACGGACTTCAAAATACTCCCCTTAACTCTACAAGCGCCTTTAGTGGAGGGCCTACGGGAGAGCTTCCTCACTGGCTAAGTACTGACGCTAACTATACTGTAAGCGATGGAAGTAATAATGTGGGAGACACTTACAGCTTTGGAACAGGAGTAGATAGAGCTTTTGGTTCGAGAGCCTCTGGCAGTACGGGGACTATCCACTATGGTATCCGTTTTAAAAATACCACTGGTGGAACGATTAACTTTTTAAATGTGGCCTACACAGGAGAGCAGTGGCGCTTAGCTGAAAAAGGAACTGTCAGTATTGATGCTTTAACTTTTTCCTATCAAGTGTCTGCAACACCACTTACAAGTTTAACTACTGGGTCGTGGACTAATGTCACTCCTTTAGATTTTACCCAGAGACAAAATAATGCAACTTGTGGCTCTAGTGGCGTCCTCATAGATGGAAATAATACTCTTAATCGCACAATGCTTAATCATACTTTCGCTGTAAGTATTGCTCCTGATGATGAATTTATTTTACGCTGGACTGATATTAATAATGATTGTAACGATCATGCTTTAGCTATTGATGATCTTACCGTAACGCCTGTAACAACTCTGCCTGTAACTTTTATTTCTTTTGAAGCCTATCAAACAAATAACTCCGCTATCCTTCTGAAATGGAAAACAGCTAATGAAACAAATAATGATTATTTTAATGTTTATCGACAAATAAGGAATCAAAATAATGTAATCCTAAATAACTTTGAAGTTATCGGTCGTATCGATGCCGACAATGAATTTAAACCTATTCACTCTTATCAAATAGCTGATTCAGCTTTACCTGAAGAAAATAATATTTACCATTACCGCTTAAGCCAAGTGGATCTTGATGGTACTGAAAATTTTTATAAAACGATTGAAGTAAAATATAATCCTGAAGAGACTAAAAAAGATTTTCGCATTTATCCTAATCCCAGCTCTGAATCTATTTTTATAGCTTTTCTAGGAGCAGAGTTTGCGGAAAATGAAAATTTAAGACTAGAGATTAGAGACATTCATGGTCGATTACTAAGTCAACTTGCTATTTCCTATCAGCGTGATTTTAGCAATCATATCATAGACAACTTTCTTAAAGACGCTTCTAAGAAGCTTTCTGTTGGCACTTATTTTTTAACTTTTTTTCACTCGCAAGGAAGTATTGGTCATAAATTTATAAAAAAATGATAGTCTTATTCCCACTCAATAGTACCTGGTGGCTTGGAAGTAATGTCATAAACCACACGAGTAATACCCGCCACTTCATTGGTAATGCGTGAAGAAACTTTAGATAAAAAAGAATAAGGAAGTTCAGTAAAAGTAGCAGTCATCCCGTCTTGGCTATTCACGAGTCGCAAAGCAATCACTTCTTCATAGGCCCTGCAATCCCCTTTCACTCCCACTGTTTTTACAGGCAGAAGAACTGTAAAGGCCTGCCAAGTAGAATCGTAAAGATTTTGTTTTTTAAGTTCCTCATAAAGAATTTGATCTGACTCTTGTACTTTACGAATAGCCTCAGGAGAAATTTCTCCTAAGATGCGCACACCAAGACCTGGCCCTGGAAATGGATGACGATAAGTCCATTCTCTTTGTAAATGAAGAAGTTTACCAAGACTTCTCACTTCGTCTTTGAACAAAAATCTGAGTGGCTCTAAGAGTTTAAGCTTCATAGTTTCAGGCAGTCCTCCCACATTATGGTGAGACTTAATAGTCACAGATTTTCCATCTTTCTTATGGGGACTGATGGATTCAATCACATCGGGGTAAAGTGTTCCTTGTAGAAGATAATCAAATTTAATATTTTTTTCT
>JAGOVR010000108.1 GCA_018060635.1 Bacteriovoracaceae bacterium | reverse complement strand
AAAAGCCCATCAGTTTAACTTCTCCCGCACGATAACGCTCGACTTCTTTAGGATTTTCTTGCAGAACAATTTGAATAATCTCTTCCAGACTTTCTGTGTTCCCAATTTGTTGTAATCCTAATTCTTGTATAACTTGTTGTGCCGTTTTTTTCTCATCATACATTTTTTCAAAAACATCTTTAGCAATTTTTCCTGAAATAGTTTCCATATGTACTAAATTAAGAAGAGCAGATAATTCTTGAGGAGAAACAGCGGAGTCCCTTACTTTAACATTGTATTGATTAAGAAGCTTTAAAAGCTCTGCCATAATCCAGTTAGAAACTTTTTTTGCTTCTCCTTTAAAAGACTTTACAGCTGTTTCAAAATAATTGGCCAATTCTTGATCCGAAGTTAAAACACCTGCATCATAAATGGGAAGATGATACTCTTCACAAAATCTTTTAGCTTTTTCATCAGGAAGCTCAGGTAAATCTTTTTTTATACTCTCAATAAAATAAGAACTCAAACGTAGAGGTAGTAAATCTGGCTCTCCCATATAGCGATAATCATGCGCATCTGATTTGCTACGTAAAACAGAAGTTACTTGTGTGGCTATATCAAAATGCAAAGTTTCTTGCAGAACAAGGCCTCCTGATTTTAAAATCTCTGATTGTCTTTTAATTTCTGATTCAATGGCTTTTTCTACACTTTTAAAACTATTAAGATTTTTAACTTCTGTTCTTGTCCCAAAAGTATCACTCCCTTTGGCTTTTAACGAAAGATTAACATCGCAACGAAAATTCCCATCTTGTAAATTCCCATGGTTAATATCTAAATAAGTAAGGATCGCTAAAAGTTTTTTTAGATAACGAGAAGCCTCCGCTCCTGACGCTATATCAGGTTCACCGACAATCTCTAACAGAGGTGTGCCTGAACGATTGAGATTAATCAGTGAAGTATTTTCTGTATGAGTAGATTTTCCTGTATCCTCTTCCATTTGAATGCGAGTAATACGAATTTTTTTTAAATGACCATCATCTGCAGGAATAATAATGAACCCTTGCTCTGCCACTGCTTTATGAAATTGGGTAATTTGATAACCTTTCGGAAGATCTGGGTAAAAATAATTTTTTCGATCAAAAAAAGAAACTTCATTAATTTTACAATTGGTGGCCAGAGCTAATTTTACCACGGCTTCTACTGCTTTTTTATTAAGCACAGGCAGTACTCCTGGTTGACCACTGCAAACTTCGCAGACCTTAGTATTTTCTAGTGCTAGTGGTGCTATTTCACAGTGGCACCACATTTTTGTTTTTGTAGAAAGTTGAGCATGGACTTCAAGTCCAATCACCACATCAAAGACATTATGCATACGACACTCCCTGTGCTTTTTCAAAAGCTTGCCCCCATCTTAAAAGTTCTTCATCTTGAAAAGATTTAGCAATGAGTTGAAAACCTGTGGGCATTCCCTCTGCTCCTTTCCCAAAAGGAAGAGCTAGTGCTGGCAGTCCTGCCAAATTTACAGGAATAGTATAAAGATCATTCATATAAACTTGTACACTGTCTTTAATAGCTTCTCCTTTTTTAAAAGCACTACTCGCACAAACAGGAGAAAAAATAACATCCACTTGCGAAAAGGCATTTTCAAAATCTTGACTCATAAGTCTGCGTACTTTGCAGGCCTTAGTATAATAAGCATCATAATAACCACTAGAGAGACTGAAAGTTCCTAAGAGAATCCTACGTTTTACTTCTGCTCCAAAACCTTCCGTGCGAGAAAGAGCGTATGTTTCTTCTAAATTCCCTTGGGAGGCTTTACGCAAACCAAAGCGTACTCCGTCCATACGAGCCAAATTAGTGGAAGCCTCTGATGTTGCAATAATATAATAAGTAGGTACGGCATATTTAGCATAAGGTAACTCAACAGGAATAAGGATAGCTCCTAACTTTTTAAAAATATCCAAAGCTGAAAGAAGTGATTTCTTTACTTCTTCTTGGCAAGAATCAATAAAGCTCGGAGTGAATCCTATTTTTTTTCCTTTTAAATAATGAGGAGAAATATTTAGAAGTTCTTGCACAATATTCATAGCAGGAATTTCAGCGTGTGTCGCATCTCGAACATCATGTTCGGTAATTTGCTCCATAATACAAGCAACATCTAACGTCGTTTTTGCAATAGGAGAGGATTGATCGAGGCTGGAAGCAAAAGCAATTTGACCATAACGAGAAACTCTTCCATAAGAAGGTTTCAAGGCCACCAATCCACAGAAATTAGCTGGCAGGCGAATAGAACCTCCTGTGTCTGTTCCCATACTATAAAAGGAAGATGATTCTGCTACTGATGCCGCACTTCCTCCTGAGCTTCCCCCTGCGATAAATTCTTTATTCAAAGGATTAAGAACGGGGCCATAAGGAGTATATTCATTGGTAGAACCCATACCAAATTCATCACAACCTACTTTTCCAATAAGAACACTACCTGCTTTTTGTAATTTTTCAGAGATATAACCTTCATAAGGAGGAATATAATTATAGAGAATTTTGGAACCAGCAGTCGTGCGAATTCCCTTAGTCACAAAAAGATCTTTAAGAGAAAAAGGGATACCTGTTAGATAGGTTTTAAATTCTTTTTTCTCATCACAATGCTTAGCTTGTTCTAAAGCATAATCTTCTGTTAGGGAAATGAACGCATTACAATTTGATTTTTTAGCTTGATGAATAGCCTCTTGAGTTATTTCAACACTACTTATTTCTCGTTTTTTTAATTTTTGATGAAGACTAAAAATCATAAATCATCCTCTAAGACTGCTTGTATTTTAAATTGGTTTAGCTCCCGCTGAGGGGCATTTCTTAGTAAATCCTCTCGCTCTATCGAAGCGTGGATGTGGTCTTCACGTAAAAAACATTCTCGCTCAAAAGCAGGAGAATAAAGAGGCTCTACATTTTTTGTATCAATTTGTTGTAATGTTTCTACATATTGCAAAATTCCTGACAAATGCTCAGCATACTTTTCGCTCTCTGTAACGGCAACATTAAGCCTCGCAAGCTTTGCCACGTGCTTTACAATATCGCTATTTACTAATTTTTTCATATTGAAAACTCCTACATTAAGAGGCAACCGTAATGGGAGCAAATTTAACTAAAAATTTCTTACGAACGCCCCCATCAAAACGCACAACAATTTTTTCTTCTTCTCCTGAACCTTCCGCTTCCATGACCTTCCCATATCCATATAGAGAGTGTTTTACTCGAACACCTACAGGAAAATCCGTTTTTAAGTTCACTGATGATTTGTAATAAACTTTCTCGCTAGATTCCCAAGCATTGCGCTGAGAGTGTTCATCATAGACCACATGATATCCTTTTGAATCTGCGCTATAAAAATCATCATTTTTTACTTTCTCAAAAGCACAATAAATTTCTGGAATCTCATGCACAAAACGACTAGGGCCATTAAAACGAACTGTTCCAAAGAGCATTCGAGAACTGGCATAACAAATAAAAAGCTCTTTCATTGCACGAGTCATGGCTACATAAAAAAGACGACGCTCTTCTTCAATAGCACTTTCACCTACTTCTAAACTTTGATATGAAGGGAAAATACTCTCTTCTGCCCCCACTAAAAAAACATACTCAAACTCTAATCCCTTAGAGCTATGAACCGTCATGAGAGAAACTTCTGCTCCAAAATTTTCCTCTTGTCCTGTGGTATCTAAAGTGATGGTTTCTAAAAAATAAGAAAGAGTAGGAAGTTCTGCCTCTGCTTCAAATTGTCTTATCGAATTCATAAATTCTTCTATATTTTCTATACGAGCCAAAGCTTCATAGTCACGACTTGCTCTTAAGAACTCCATATATCCTGATTCTTGTAAGAGTTTTTCTGTCAAACGACTAGGTTTTTCTCCTTTTTGCACTAAAAGTTTCGCTTCTTGAATAACAGTAATCAGAGCACTCAAAGCCGTACGAATTTTTGCCCCGAGCTTTAAGAATGTAAATTCTTCTGGTCTTTGCACAATAGCTTCTACAACTTCATAAAGAGAAATTTGTAAACGTACTGCTTCTTCTTCAAATTTTTTAAAGGTAGTGGCCCCAATACCTCTAGCAGGAATATTTATAATCCGACTAAAGGCAAGAGAATCTTTACTATTAATGAGAACACGCAAATAAGAAAGAGCATCTTTAATTTCTTTGCGCTCATAAAATTTAATTCCACCTACGACTCTGTAAGCTATATTACATTTACGAAGGGCATCTTCTAATTGTCTAGACTGTGCATTACTACGATAAAAAAGGGCCATTTCTTTTAAAGAATTCCCTTTATCTTTAAGTTCTAATATTTTTTCTGCCACAAAGTCTGCTTCTTTTTTTTCATTGTAGCATTCAACTAACTTAATTTTTTCCCCTGTGGTATTATCCGTCCACATTTCTTTTCCCTTTCTTTTTTCATTATGAGAAATAAGATGGGTAGCGGCTGAAATAATATTTTTAGTTGAGCGATAATTTTGTTCTAATTTAATAAAGGTAGCATTGGGATAAATTTTTTCAAAATCTAGAATATTACGAATATCTGCCCCTCGCCATGAATAAATAGATTGATCTTCATCTCCTACTACACAAATATTGCCACTGCCACGAGACAAAAGTTCAACTAAAATAAACTGCGCACGATTAGTATCTTGATATTCATCTACTAAAATATATTTGAATCTTTTTTGATAACGTTCTAAAACTTGTGGAAATTTTTCAAAAAGTTCTATCACACTTACAATGAGTCCTCCAAAATCAATGGCATTAGATTTTAAAAGTTCTGCTTCATACTCCTCATAGTACGGATACAACTCATCCATGGCATCAGGAGCCGTATCTGTAAGTCCTAAACGTAGGGGATGATTTTTATAAAAACCACGATTTTTAATTTCACTTATATAGGCCAGCAAACTGTAAGGAGAAATTTCTTTCAGCTCTATGCCTTTT
>JAGOVR010000107.1 GCA_018060635.1 Bacteriovoracaceae bacterium | reverse complement strand
GCTTTGATAAACTTGTAGCTGATAGTCATACTCTGCTTAAAACAGCAGGGTTTTTGACTCGTGATCCTCGTAAGGTCGAGAGAAAGAAATATGGGAAGTCAGGAGCGCGTCGTTCTTTCCAATTCTCAAAACGATAATATTTTTTCATTATTTTTTCAAAAAAGGACAGAAAATCTTTCTGTCCTTTTTTTTTACATTCAAATTCCGTCCATTTACTGTTAAAAATGAATATGTCTATTAAGCTATTGTGCTCTTTTTTAATGCTCTGTCTTACTTCTGTTGTTTGTGCAGAAAACTATGATTTTTCTAAGCAAAATATTTGGGAAATTACAGGTAGGAAAAGAGCAGTGTACCAGCAGAAAGGTATTTTTCATTCCACAGGTTTTGTAAAAAAATCTACCTTAAGTAAAGTCAGAGGTTCATTTAATAATAAAGAGCAGACCCAAAGAATTGTTTTTGAATTAACCACAAATCGTATTCCTAAAATTTATGGTTATAAGGCCAGTGAAGATCAAAAAATATTTTTAGATTTTTTTGCTACAGATCTTAAGCAAGAATTAGCATTTAGTGGCAAGTATATAGAAAAGATTATCACCTATGATTTAAGCAAAGAAATGCTCTCCTTAGAAATTATATTAAAAGGGAAAAGACAGTTTGATGCTTTTTTCTTAGATAACCCTGCTCGTTTCGTTATTGATATAAAATAAAAACTTTAAAAGGCCTTTATTATGTCTGATCAAGAAATTGTGACTATCGAAAAAACACTACCTAAAGAATTTCCTGCAAGATCGGTTATCATTCCTATTATTAATAATCCTATTTATCCAGGGATGATCGCACCGATTGTTTTATCGGAAGATAAATATAATCAAGATTTAGAAAGCTATTTATCTAAATATAGTTATGTGGCTTTAAATTTAGTAAAATTTAAGGAATTCAATCCCAAAGATCCTCAAAAGTCAGAGCAAAAATTAGAAGAAGAGCACTTAAATGTTACAGACAAAGATATTTATCGTGTGGGTGTGTTGTGTAAGGTTGTAAAAAAAATAAAACTTCCTGATGGTTCTGTAAATATTTTAGTGCATGGGATGAAACGATATAGAGTTAAGCAGTTTGAGCAAGAAAATTCTCTTTTAGTGGCGCAGTTAGAAGTTTTTGATGATATTCAGCAAGCAGATGAAGAGTTAGATGCTTATACTCGTTCTGTTATTCATCAAGTAAAAAAACTTAGCGAAATAAATCCTTATTTTAATGAAGAAATGAAACTTGCTATGCTTAATTCTCCTTCTCCAGGAGCGTTAGCAGACTTAGTAGCTTTTGCTCTTTCTTTAGATGTTCCTGAAGCTCAGGATTTTTTAGAAACATTAGTAGTTAAAAAACGATTTGCTAAACTTTTAGTTTATCTTAAACGTGAAAAAAACGTAGCAGATATTCAGAAGAAAATTACAGATGAAGTGAATGATAAAGTGAATAAATATCAACGAGAGTATTTTTTACGAGAGCAATTAAAAATTATTCGTGAAGAATTAGGAATGGAAGAGGATGATAAGGCAAAAGATCTGAAGCGTATTCGTGAAGGTATTGAAAAAAGTGGAATGCCAGAAGAAACAAAAAAAGTAGCGAAAGAAGAAGCAGATAGGTTAGAAAATATTCCTGATACCAGCCCTGAATATAATGTTTCACGAACTTATCTTAACCTCATGATTCAGCTTCCATGGAATGAATCAACTAAGGATATGACTGATATTATAAAAGCACGTAAGGTTTTAGAAAAAGATCATTATGGCTTAGAAAAAGCAAAACAGAGGATTATGGAGTTCTTGGCAGTCAGAACTCTTAAGCCACAGTATGATGGAACTATTTTATGCTTTGCAGGTCCTCCAGGAGTTGGAAAAACTTCACTTGGTCAAAGTATTGCAGATGCCCTCAAGAGAAAATTTTATCGTTTTAGTTTGGGAGGGATGCGTGATGAAGCAGAAATAAAGGGTCATCGTCGCACTTACATCGGTGCTATGCCAGGAAGAATTATTCAAGCCATCAAGCGAGTAGGTGTTAATAACCCCGTTATTATGTTAGATGAAATTGATAAATTGGGACAATCTTTTCAAGGTGATCCAGCTTCAGCTCTTTTAGAAGTATTAGATCCAGAGCAAAATAAAACTTTTATTGATCATTATTTAGATATTCCTTTTGATCTTTCTAAAGTTTTATTCATTGCTACGGCTAACTACTTAGAAGATATTCCAGAACCACTACTTGATCGTATGGAAGTTATTGAGCTTAGTGGATATACATTGGAAGAAAAAATATCTATTGCTACTCGCTGGATTATTCCTAAGCAATTAGAAAAGCATGGTTTGGATAAAAAAGACTTTGTTCTTTCTAATGAAGTATTAAAAAAACTTATTGCTGATTACGCTCGTGAACCTGGGGTGCGAGTCATGGAACAATATGTGGCAAGGCTTTGTCGTCAAGCCGCTTTAGAAAAAGTTAAAAATAATGGTAAGAAAGTGAAGTTTGCTCCTAAACCTCTAGATTTAGAAAAGCTGTTAGGCAGTATTCGTTATGAAACAGAGATGGCACAGAAAAAACTAAACCCTGGAATTGTCATAGGCCTTGCTTGGACTGCCTTTGGAGGAGATATTCTTACAGTAGAGTCCATTCCTTTAGATGGGAAAGGTTTTAAACTAACAGGTCAATTAGGGGATGTAATGAATGAGTCAGCTTCCTTGGCTTATAGTTTTGTTAGAAAACTTTTGCAGGAAGAGATAAAAGAGAAAAGAAAGAATGCTCCTAAAAAAATAAAAAAAGTTATCAAACAGGACCAAAAAGAAGAGCCAAAAGAGGAAAAAGACGGAGAAGATTTTTTTGCTTTCCATGAAGTTCATCTGCATTTACCTGCAGGTGCTACACCTAAGGACGGTCCTTCAGCTGGAATTACCATGGCCTTAGCTCTTTATAGTCTTGCAAATAATAGATCTGTGAAGACAGGGCTAGCTATGACAGGAGAGTTAAGTTTAACAGGTCGAGTTCTTCCTGTAGGGGGTATTAAAGAAAAAGTATTAGCGGCAAAAAGAGCAGGGCTTAAATATATTATTCTGCCTAAGAAAAATGCTAAGGATTTAAAAGAAGTTCCAGAGCGCCATCGTAAAGGAATGGTTTTTTATCCTGTGGAGAATTTTTCTGAAGTCTTGAAAATTGCTCTTACTTAAGAATTATGACTGATAAAAAGATGTAATAATTTCTTTAAAATCTTCTTCGATCTTTTTCTTCTTAACTTTCATAGAAGGAGTAAGGTATCCATTATCAATGGATAAGATAAGAGGAATAATTTCCCATTTTTTAATTGTTTCAAAGCTTGCAAGTTCTTGATTGAGAGCATTAATACTTTTTTCAGCTTCTTTTAAAAAAGAAGTCTGCTTAATAATATCTTGCAGAGAAGATTGTGAAGGAATATTAAGTTTTTCTAAAATGGGCTTTATTTTATCTAATTCTATCGTAAATAAAGCCGTAATATATTTTTGCTTATCTCCTAAGATAATAGCGTGCGAGAAGAATGTTTTTGTTTTGATGAGATTTTCTATTTTCTGCGGAGCAACCTTTTTTCCTCCGGAAGTCACAATAAGATCTTTTTTACGACCAGTAATAAAAAGATAATTATCTTTTTCTAAATGACCTAAATCTCCCGTGTAGAACCAGCCATCTATCACACTTTCGGATGTGGCTTTTTCGTCGTGATAATAACCAGCAAACATGGCCTGCGAATGTACCAAAATTTCTCCATCGGGGGCAATGCGTACTTCGACATCACCTGCAGGAATACCTACAGAACCAAGTGTAGGTTTTTTTAGAGGATTAATAAAAATAGGACCTATAGTTTCAGTCAGACCATAGCCTTCAATGATCGTTAAGTTGGCACATTTAAAAAATTGAATAATAGTAGGAGAAAGAGGGGCTCCTCCAGAAATAAAATAGCGAATTCTATTTCCAAAAACTTTTTTTATCTTAGAGAAAAAAAGAATAAAACCTATTTGTTTTATGATAAAAGAAAAAAAGTTAGGATGTGTTTGATAGTCAGTAGATTTTTTTGCAAACCAGAAAAATATTTTCTTTATAAAATTAGGTTTTTTTTCAATTTTCTGTATAATTTTTTCATAAGCTTTTTCAAAAATACGTGGCACAGAAATCATAATAGTAGGTTTTACTAAAACTAGATCGGTTAAGATGAGATCGATGGATCTGGCATAAAAAGCTTGCCATCCAAAAGTGAGATGCAGATAAGAATCCACTCGACCTAGTACATGGGAAAGAGGTAAAAAAATAAGACTTCTATCTTGCTGAGTAAAAAGTCCCTCAGAATGTTCTGCTACATTAGAAAGTGTTTTAATAAAAGCACCGTGTGTTATGACAGCTCCTTTAGGAACACCCGTTGTACCTGAAGTATAAATAATGGTAGCGATAGAGTCTTCATTACAAGAACTGATCAATTGAGTAAAAGATTCTTTAAAAGGTAGCGTTTGCCCTTCTTTAATGAGTTGAGACAAACTTTTAATGTCATCATTGATAAATTTAAAAGAAAAAATATTTTTAAAATCTTTTATTTTTTCCCATTGTATTTTATCTTCAACAATACAAAAATCACATTCAGCGTGTTGTAAAATAAAAGTGACGTCTTGGAGAGGATAACTGGGATAAATAGGAACAACTACTGCGCCTAAGGCCAGACAAGCTAGATCAAAAAAATGCCATTCTTTGCAGGTATGTCCTAGAATCGCTACTTTTGACCCGTGATGAATTCCTTGTTTTTTTAAAGCCAGACTTAGAGAATAGATAAAATCAGCATATTCTTTAAAGGTATAAGAGAGAAGCCTTTCTTCGTGAATCCAGCCAATTGCAGGTAAGTTAGCAGATGATTCGAGCCTTTCCAGTAAAAAATTTCCAAAAGTTTTCATAAGGCTTAATAATATCAGGGGATTGGCCATTTGCAACTTG
>JAGOVR010000016.1 GCA_018060635.1 Bacteriovoracaceae bacterium | reverse complement strand
TAGGGAAAAGTGATCTAGATTATTACGCCAGCGTTCCTTTAAAGGCTATTGTAACGATCCCTCCCGATATCAGCTTTGAAAAAGTTTTCATTCAAGTTAAAGATGTCGAAACATCACAAATTGGGACTATTGAAGTAACACCTTGGTGGTTTAATGCAGATATTTTTGCGACGTTTTTATCACATCAAAAATTTTCTTTATTCTAAGATTTTTTAAAAACTATCCTGCCGTTTCATCCGCAACCTTAGCCTTACACACTGGACACTCATAAAATTTCCCAGTTTTCATTGAGCGCTAAAAAAAATCTAACTTAACTATCAACAACTTAGACAGTGATTTTACTTTTGATCTAAAAAAATTTGCTTAGGCTTGACTTCTTCCTGTAATCTTTTTTCTTGGTTATTATTCTGCTTAGATTTCATCTCTTCAAGTAATTTTTTCCCAGGATTACAATACCGTACCTTAGGGGAAGAAGCAGAACATCCCATTTGCAATCTTACCTGAGGATTAGCCAAAATTATTTTATTAACTCGATCTTTAGTACTGGGATGCTCATCATTTTTTTCTTTATCTTCTCTTTCCGCCTTCGTAATAGGATTAATATCTTCCAAATAATTACAAGAACCTCTAAAAATATTTGAATATCCGTTCTTTATTTGATTTTCCTTAAGTTTTGGATGATTTCTTGTTATATATTCTGGGACTACTTCCATGGCCAACCAATCAGCAAAGGATTCTCCTATTTGATCAGGGTTACCAACACAAAAAGGACTCTGCCTTCGTTGTGCCTCATGATAGCTATAATCTCCTCCTGCCATTGGTATATAATTAGGATCCGTCTTTGCACGATCCTCATCAAAATTTTCTCTTTCTGGAAATTTTGATCCAATGGAATCAGATAATTCCAAACAAGGTATAACTCCTAAGAATGGATACTCATAGGAAGCTTTTTTTCTATTTAGCGAAGAGTATTGAAAAGCCTGCTGAGTAGACTCATTTTCAGTCACAATATAACAGGGGTCGATAGCATGAGCAAGTTCATGAGCAATAACTTTTGCCATCTTAAATTCACTAGTAGATGCCACCAAAAAGCCTTCACAATAAGAAAATACATTAGATTGAGGATCATAATTAGCATTTTGTTGCTGATAACCTGCAGTATCTTTTATCTTAGAATCGCTACAATCGAAACCTTTCAACGATATAGCTTTAATTTTATCAACTAGTTTTTGAGCTACACTTTCATCGTCTACATAAAATTTAATTTTTTCAATAAGAATATCTTTAATTCTTGGGAAAATTTTTTCTTGTAATTTTTTTTCTTGTCTATAATTTCTAAATTTGTTGTTAAATTCATTCATACTAAATTCTCTCAACTCATTATAAAGATTATTTTGCATAATACTTTCAAAAGGGGATTCAATCTTTGCCTTTTTTGCCATACTTAAAATTCCTTGAATCCTCTCACTTCTCAAAACCTGTAACTCAGCATCAGGGATGATGTCTGCTATCATTAGTCTTGATAGAGATTGAGATATATTTTGCAAACAAGTCCTCGATATTTTTTCTTTCTCGCAATCGGGTGCATTTTCATAGCCTAATGCTTTTATCGCTTGTTGCAGAAAAGATTGGCTCTCTGATTTTTTTAATACTGTTAAAAATTTTTTATATAGAATTTTTCTTACATCTTCTCCAATCCCTTCTACTTTTTCAGGAATAATATCTTCTGTAGATGTAACACCTGTGCCGTCATCAAATACTCCATCAGCACATGTATAGGCATATAAATCATCACATAAACCACTGTCTGTCTCTTGCTGATTACAACTACTTACTTTTTGATTTAAAAAATCTTTATTTCCTTCTAGAACATCCATCAGCATTTTTGTTTCCAAAGTTAGGTCAACTTCTTTACAAAAAGCATTTAAAGTATAGAAAAAAATTAATAAAGGTAAAATTTTTAGAAAATACATGTAAATCTTATCGGTGATACCATCTACATTATAAATATCCTTAACTATCAATGTAATTTTAGTATGTTAGGCTTATTATTCAAAAATTTATTATTTTTTTGTATATTGTGGTAATATACATCTATGCGTATTGAGGATAAATTAAAAGATTGTATTGGTTTTGATTGGGATCATGGAAATGGTGAAAAAAACTGGATAAAACATCAAGTTACTCAGATAGAATCAGAACAAGTTTTTTTAAATGGTCCTGTCATTGCTGAAAGCACTGATCAAGAATTAAAGGAAATAAGATTTCTAGCTTTAGGAATGACGAATAAAAATAGATCTCTTACTGTTATTTTTACTGTTAGAAAAAATCTTATCAGAGTTATCTCAGCTCGTAATATGAGTAAAAAAGAAAGGAGTTTTTATGAACAAAAAGAAAATACCTAAATTCAAAAATGAAGACCAAGAAAGAGAATTTTGGAGTAAAGAAGATAGTATGAATCATTTTGACCTTAAACAGGCAAAAAAAATATCCTTTCCCCATTTAAAGCCTTCCTCTCAATCTATTTCTTTACGTCTAACAGAAGAGATGTTGGAAGAATTGAAAATCATTGCTAACCGCAGAGATGTCCCCTATCAATCTCTTATTAAAATTTTCTTAAAGGATAGACTGGATAAAGAGTCTGCTTAAACTAATTATTAACTGCTTCATCCGCAACCTTAGCCTTACACACTGGACACTCATAAAATTTCCCAGTTTTCTTAGAAATTTTTTCACCCATCACTTCGCTATCACAGTCAGGGCATTTTTTCTTCACGGGTGGATTCCACATAGCAAAAACACAGTTAGGATAGCCTGAGCAACCATAAAACATTTTTCCAAAGCGACTTTTTTTCTCGGCAATTTTATTTTTATGACACTTAGGACAAAGAACATCCAAAGTATAAGGAAGAGCCGTTTTACATGAAGGATAATCTTCACAAGCAAAGAAGCGTCCAAATTTCCCTGTTTTTAAAACCAAACGTTTATTGCAAGTAGGACAAGGATCTCCTGAAAACTGTTTTTCAATAATAGTAATATGTCCTTCACTATCTTTTTTGAAATCATCAGTTCCCTTGCAATCAGGATATTTAGAACACGCAAGGAATTGCCCATTGCGTCCCCACTTAATCATCATCTCACCTTCTGCACAACGCTTACATTGAATCCCTGTAGGAATTTCTTGTTTCTTAAGATTTTTCATTTCCTCTTTAGCTTTTACTAAAGTGGCCTCAAAATCTTTCCAAAAAGTTTTAAGTACTTTATCCCATTTCACTTCGCCTTCTTCAATACGATCCAGCTCTTCTTCCATTTTAGCAGTGAAGGCCACATCCATTTCATGGGGAAAACTTTGCACCAGCATTCGGCATACCATAATACCAAGTTCTGTAGGGTGAAAACGGTTTTCCGTTTTCGCCACATAACCTTTATCTTGAATATTAGAAATAATAGCGGCATAAGTTGAAGGTCTTCCAATACCTTTTTCTTCTAACTCTTTAACCAGTGACGCTTCATTATAACGAGGAGGTGGAGAGGTCCAATGTTCTTCACTTGCAGGCCCTTGCACCGCTTTGAATTTTTCTCCCATATCCAATTCTGGAAGAATGCCTTCTTGCTCTTTTACTTCATCTTCATTTTCATCCTCTTTACTGGATTTTTTTTCTGCTAAGCTATCCAAATAAAGAGTACGAAAACCCGCAAATTTTATAATAGAACCACTTGCTTTAAAAAAATGTCCCTGATTATTAAAAGTGACCGTCGTTTGATCAATCACCGCAGGGGCCATTTGAGAGGAAATATATTTATTCCAAATAAGCGTATAAAGTTTGAGCTCATCTTCACTTAAACTTTTAGCTACAAAATCAGGATTATATTTTAAATTAGTAGGACGAATAGATTCATGGGCATCTTGAACTTTACCTGTTCCTTTCTTTTTATAAATGATCGCATCAGAGGCTAAGAATTTTTTACCATGTTCCTTTTCAATATATTTGCGCAGGTCACTTAACGCCTGAGGTTCAGTTCTCACTGAGTCCGTTCGCATATAGGTAATAAGACCTTGCAAACCATCTGCACCAATTTCAATCCCTTCATAAAGCTTTTGTGCCACCATCATGGTTTTTTTAGTGGTAAAACCTAACTTATTCACTCCTTCTTGTTGTAATTTAGAAGTGGTGAAAGGTGCCGTAGGGTTTTGTTTGCGTTCTCTTTTTTTAATGTCGGAAACAACAAAATCTTTGCCCTTCACTTTCTTAAGAATAGTGTCTGCGACTAACTTGTCACTAATATCATTTTTTTTATCTGGAGAATCACCATAATATTTAATTTCAAATTTGCGGCCACTCTTTTCTAAAAGTGCTTGAATTGAAAACCACTGTTCTGGAATAAAAGCTTTTATTTCATCATCTCGTTCTACAATAATTCTTAGAGCTACCGACTGGACTCGTCCTGCCGATAAACCTCTTTGCACTTTATCCCACAAAATAGGAGAAATTTTATAACCCACTAGGCGGTCTAGAATTCGACGAGTTTTCTGTGAATCATATTTTTTTTGATCAAGCTCTAAAGGATGCGCCACTGCTTCTAAAACGGTAGCCTGTGTAATAGCATTAAAGAGAACTCGTCCAATTTTCTTTTTATCTTTTATTTCTTCTGCAATATGAAACGCAATGGCCTCTCCTTCACGGTCTGGATCGGGTGCGAGTAGCACTTTTTGCGCTTTAGAAGCTAGCTTACTAATTTTAGCAATAATATTTTTTTTACCTGTAATGGGAACCAACTCCATATTAAAAGTTTTGCCCACATCCACACCCATAGTGGATTTAGGTAAATCTTTAATATGACCATTAGAGGCTATAACTTCATAACCTTTTCCTAAATACTTCTTAATAGTTTTAGCTTTAGAAGGAGATTCCACAATAACAAGAGTAAAAACACCTGTAGGAACTTTAATAGTTTCTATTTTGCTATCAGCTAATTCTTTAGCTGATGTAAATTTTTTAGATACTGCGGTCTTCCGAACGGCCATTGTAATCCTCTTGTCTGTAGATTGAAGCTTACCCTTGCGGTGGCTTTTTATTGATAGGGTCAAGCATTTCATCAATACGTTCAATATCTTGCGGTGTCAATCCATAAGGATTATCTTTTTCATTTAAATTTCCATCTACATATTTTCTACCATAATTTTTTTCTATCTCATTAATATTATCAAACTCTTGAGACTGAACTTTATCAGCAAATTCTTTTTCGACTGAACCTAAACTTAACTCTTCTAATTTTTTATCATCATCTTGTTGTCTTTCTAATAACGTATCTTCTGCCAACGCAATTTCTTTTTCAATTTTTTCTAAAGTGGCCACATCTTGATAATGCTCATCACTTAAAAAGTTCTTTTTACGCTCTAGTCTCTCTAGCTCTCTTTTTTCATCATCTGTCAGTTTAATTTTTGCGGCCGTAGATAAAATACTTTTATCTACGTTATCTAAATTAAGAGCCACATCTAAATCTTTAACTGCTTTTTGATCTAATGTTTTTTCATCTGTCCAAGTAATATGCCTTTTGATACGAGTATCTTTAGCCGCATCTTCTTTACTCTTGGTAATACTTATACTTCCTATTTGAAAAGGAGTATTGCTATTTGAAACAAGTCCCGTGGCAAAGTTATCTGTTAATGTGATAACAGTCATTTCACCAATTTTATAGGCTGGTTCTCTTATAATATTTTTTTCTGTTCCTTGGTCATGAGAAGCATAGACATTTAAAATATTTCCCATCTCCAGTCCATCTGCACGCCCACGATCTATATACACAATATCTCCGTAAGAAAAACCTTCTTGCTGATTTTTATAACCTTTTAAAATAGCGGCTTCCACCACTCGTGAATTAAAAGTTTTCGTGATTCTTTCTATTTTAGGAGTATAAACCGTCACACGATCAGCACGGTTTACAAGATCATTAGCTCCTGTGACTTCACATTCCCACAGATTTTCTTTCAACATTTTCACTGCTCTTATATGTCCAACGATAGTATATTGATAACCTTTTCGATCTGAAAAGGGAGCAGAAATACTACCTTGAGCATGATAAATGGAAAACATTTCATCCTGAGACACCGTTGCATCTTTATTAAAACGCACAAAAACTTTGGCAAAACCTGATTTAAATTGGCTAGGCTCAGAGGCAGATTCAATAAAACCAAAATCTTGTACGATATTGGTCGTAATAAAAGTATTAAGAGAATAACCTTCTTTAAATTTTACGTTAACTTTGTGACTTCTATCAAAAGTCCATTTCCTGTCTTTACTTGGATCATCGACAATGATTGGAATATAAGGAGGATTATAAGCACGATATTCTGTATTAAAAGCTTTTGTTCCTTTTTTCAGTAAATCATCCAGAGTATAGTCTGTAGAAAACTGAAAATAATTTCCTTCTGCCATTAAATTTTTTCTCTCGGTAAGCCAAGCAGGCATAGAGTCTTCACCATATTTTTGAAATTCACTCATTGTAGAATTTTCTGGAATATCTAATCCTTCAAATGTTCCCAGAGCTAGCGTCGGCATAGAGTCGGCGTCTCCTGTATTAAAAAGTAGAATCATCCCTGGTTCAATTTCATGAGGATTGGTAATATAAGGATTGATGGCCCAAATTTTAGGATAATAAAAACCTGTTCCAAAAAGTCTCTTGGATATTTTAAATAGCCAATCATTTTTTACAACTTTATAACGCTCAATTTTAGTGGGTGCTGTTACCTGTTTCCACTGAGCTTCCGTCATTTTAGGGCCAATAATTTTAGCGGCTTCTAAAAGTTTTTGCTCTACTTCTCCTACCTGAAAAATATTATTTTCATCAATAGCAATAGTTTGTTCTTCTGGAATTTCTTCTTTTTTCTCTACAAAGTTAGGAACTTCTGACTTGGGAGGAATATTTATCTCTACTGATTTTTCCACTGGTTTACTAACTGTGGGAGCAGGCGTTGCTAGCAATTCTTTGGCAATATTTTTATCTTCATCTCTTTGGAAATAAACTTCCCCAATGTCATCTTTGAGGGCATCTAAATCATCTATTTTATTTTCTTGTTTATTTTCTTCTACCGCAGGTGCCTCTGTTGTATTATCTCCCAGCGCACCTAAAGTATTTAAATCGTTTAATTCTTCTTCATCATCACCATCATCAAAAGTAAGATCTGGAATATCTAAGACAGAAGAATTTTCGGGAACAGTAAGACTAGCTGGTGCACGCACAGCTATGATGAGAAATAAAATAATCAACAAACTATTTTTTTTAAACTTGCAGGTCATCCTTGACCCTTCCTTTCATAAAAACAATTAAGAGTTCTTTAAAACATCTTTATAAAGCGACCAATATCTTTCTTTCTTTTCTTTTAAATTAAGCTCTTGGCTACACGTTACCATTTTTTCTAAAGCCTTCACCACATAACCAGAGAAACCATAGTTCTCCAAAATACTTTCATAAGCTTGTAAAGCTAGATCATATTCTTTTTGCTCAAAAAAACTTTCTGCTGAAAGAAATTTGGCACGAACTCTAATTTGTTGCCAAGGTGAATTCTCTAATCTTTTTATTTCACTCATAGCTTTATCAAAACGCTTTTGCTCTAAATAGATTTGCGCATTCTCTAAACCTTGTTTATCTTCTGCCCACAAATTAGTTTTTGCTTGATTATTTTTTTCTAAATATTTTTCAACCAGACCTTCTTCACCAAAAACATCTACAGTGACTGCATCCGTTTTCTTTTCAATTTTTTTAGCTGAAGACTCTGTAGCTATTTTAATAGGCTCTTTTTGTTCTTGCATGACTTCATATTTCATTTGTAATTCACTGTATTTTTCTTGAAGAGCTTCATATTCTGAACGAGGAATTGATTCCGATTCTAACATTTCTTCCTTAGAACTTTCTTCAGCGTCTTTTTGTGCTTTTTTTTCTAAAAAAGAACAAGAGCAAAGAAAAAAACCCAATAAAAAAACTATAGAATTTAAAAACTTATATTTAAAAAGTATCAGACAAAATCCCCCTTGCTTTTTTTAGGCAGTGCAACATTATATTTTGACTTTCTTTACCTATCATTCTAATGGGTGATACATCTAATATCAACAATCTTGATCTTTTTAGGAAAAAATGTTGCAAAAAAAAGACATAAGTCCGACTGAAAAACTCTACTGTTTCGTTTTAAAAGTTCCGAAAGAAGAGTCTTTCTTCGTCTATTTTATTTTAGAGGCCTATGATGGAATTTGTTTTTATTCTACTTTGCCACATCAAGAAGGAGAGACTCATCGCCTTCTTGATCTTAAAACAACAGAGCTTTGCTTGGATGACCTTTTACAGCTTTTGAATTACTTTAAAAGAAAATTTTTATGCGAGATAACCAAGGAATATAGTTTATGAAGAAAATAGTTTTGAAATCTTTTCTGCTGATGGCGTTAGTAAGTTGCACCACCGCTCCCATCTCTGGGCAAAAATCTCTTATCTTAACTTCGGAAAAAGATGAAGTCTCCATGGGAGAACAAGCTTTCCAAGAAATTCTAAAAAAAGAAAAGAAAAGTACCAATGCCGCTCAAGTAGCGCAAATAGATCAGATTGCAAAACGTCTGGTGGCAGTAGCGGGCAGACCTGATTACAAGTGGGAAATGGTAACTCTTGAAAATCCAGCTCCCAATGCTTTTTGTCTGCCAGGGGGAAAAATGGCCACCTACACGGGAATTTTAAAATACGCAGAAAATGAATCAGCTCTTGCCGCAGTAGTTGGGCATGAAATTGGACACGCTCTTGCTCGTCATGGAGGGCAACGCATTAGTCAAAACATACTTTTAACAGGAGCTTTAGTGGGTGCAGGAGCTACAGCTTTGAGTCAAAATAAAAATAAAGATATGATTATGGCCGGTTTAGGTGTTGTCGCTACCACTGCTATCGTTTTACCTTTTAGTCGCTCTAATGAATCTGAAGCTGATGAAATTGGATTAGTACTCATGGCCCGTGCAGGCTATGACCCCAGAGAAGCTCCTTTATTTTGGGATCGCATGGGTAAAGCAGGAGGCGGTAAAGCTCCTCCTGAATTTCTCTCCACTCACCCTGCTAGCAGTACTCGTAAAAAACATTTGGAAGAGCTTTTACCTAACGCTATTGAAATTTATAATCGTGCCCCTCAAAAATATGGCAAAGGGGATAAACTTATTTACTAATGAGATCCAGCACATCTTGATGATGGGTTTTAGTATTTACTTTTTCTAAGACCTCTTGAATCTTACCATCTTTTCCTATGAGAAAAGAGGTACGTAAAATCCCCATGTACTCTCTACCATAAAGTTTTTTCTTACCCCACACTCCATATTTTTCTGAGACCGCATGATCTTCATCTGAAAGTAGAGAAAAATTTAAAGCTTCTTTCTCTGAAAATTTTGCAAGCCTTACAACAGCATCAGGACTCACAGCTAAAATTTCTACGTCTTTTGTTGTAAATTTTCTTTTATGATTCTTAAGCTCACAAGCTTGCACAGTACAGCCCGAAGTCATGGCCTTAGGATAAAAATAAAGTAAGACTATTTTTTTTCCTTTAAAATCCTTAAGATTTATTTTTTCTCCTTTCTGATTCAAAAGTGTAAAATCTGGGGCCTTATCCCCTTTTTTAAGTATTGCCATAGATCCCCCTCTTTTTTAAGTACTTTATCCTAGCTCTAGTTTGCTCCCGAAGCAATTTTTTGTCATAATGCCTCATGCTTATTTTTATCTTCTTTGCGCTCATTTTTTTAAAGTTATCTGTGGAAATTTTTCTAGATTATAGACAGATAACTTCTGTAAAAAAAAATAGAAACAACATCCCTCATATTTTTGAAAAACATATCAGTCTTGAAGAACACCATAAAGCGCAAGACTACACACTAGCCAAGTGTCACTTTTCTATCCTCCAAAATATTTTTGAAAGCATCTTACTCCTTTTTTGGACATGGGGAGGAGGTCTTCTTTTTTTAGAAAATTTTATGCAAGGAACAGCCTTTGCTCCTTTGCTCAAAAATATTTTATTAGTTCTCTCTTTTAGCTTAATAACAGCAATACTCACCCTCCCCTTTTCTCTTTATCATGCCTTTGTCTTGGAAGTACGTTTTGGTTTTAACCGTATGACTATAAAAACTTTTTTTACAGACAAAATAAAAGGACTTTTTTTATCTCTCTTCTTAGGGATTCCCCTCCTCGCTATCCTTTTTATTATTATTCAAAACTTAGGTAATGCGTGGTGGTTTTATGCTTGGCTTATTTTTGTTTTATTTCAGCTTATTCTAACTTGGGCCTATCCTCGTTTTATTGCTCCGTGGTTTAATCGTTTTACGATGCTGCCTGCAGGAGATACTAGAGATAAAATAGAAGAACTTCTTAGCAAACTAAACTTTCCTAAATCCCACCTTTGGGTTATGGATGCTTCCAAACGCTCTTCCCATGGAAATGCTTATTTTACAGGTTTTGGAAAAAATAAAAAAATTGTTCTTTTCGATACCTTAGTAGAAAGACTTAATGCGGGAGAGATTACGGCCGTCCTCGCCCATGAATTAGGTCACTTCAAACTTAAACATATTCTAAAAATGCTTATTTTTTCTTCTGCAACTCTCCTTATGGGATTTTTTATTTTAGGTCAGTGTTATCATTCTGCTTCTTTTTTACAAAGACATTCTGTTTTCTTGAATGAAGCCAGTGATGCTTTGTATTTTATTCTCTTTAGCCTTGTTGTTCCGCTTTATACATTCATACTCACTCCTATCGGAACGTGGATTTCTCGTCGCCATGAATTTGAAGCTGATTTTTTTGCAAATCAGTACACTCCCAAAGAAGATTTAATAAAAGCACTTCTCATTCTACAGAAAGAAAATGCATCAACTCTCACTCCTGATTCTCTTTATGCTAACTTTTATTATTCGCATCCTGCGCTGATTGAACGCATGAATGCTATGAATTTATGATCCAGCAATATATCCTACTCCATTTTGTTCTTTTAATTTTTACTATTTATCTTATGAAGTTCATTATTGTTATAAAAAATGGTGCTCAAAAAAAATTTCTTTTCTCTCCTATCCTTTCTTCTTTTTCTTTAAAAAATATTCAGACCCCTAATATTCTTTCCTTAAAAAAGATGAGACATGATCTTTTTATTTTTATTCCTTACTTTGTTGTTATTTATTTTCTTACAGGACAAATTGTAGAAAAAAAATTAGGAGGTTCTTTTACTGCTTATTTTCTTATTCCTGCTACTTACTTGTGGTTACAAGTTCTACCACTCCTTTCTCGTTTTTTCTTTTTAAATAGGAAAGTTTTGTATCCTCCTATGCATGATGAACCACTACAAGCCAAAAGCCTTTCTGACTTCTGGGGAAAACGCTGGAATATTTGGTTTGGAACTTGGTTTAGAGAAGTCTTTTTTTATCCCTTTGCTCACTATCCCAAACTATCCACTCTAAGTGTTTTTCTTATGTCTGGTTTATGGCACGAACTTATTTTTTCTCTGCCTTATTATGGTATAACAGGAATAAATCATTTAGGAAAAATGCTGTGCTATTTTACCCTACAGGCCTTAGGTGTTTTTTTGGATCAAACTTATTTAAAAAATATAAAACCACTTCCACGCAAAATATTTTTATGGTGTTGGGTCATAGCTCCTGCACCCCTTTATCTGCACAGTGCTATAGAGCCTTTTTTTACTATGGTAAAACTCTAAAAATGGTGGGCGTTGAGGGGCTCGAACCCCCGGCATCTACCTTGTAAGGGTAGCGCTCTACCAACTGAGCTAAACGCCCACATAAAATTGAAGGGTAAGCGTAATAAAATCAAAGACTTCTGTCAAGCTTTGCGCCCTTCTCTTTTCTTTTTTCTTACAATAATTCAAGGCACTTTTTTATCCTTAAATAGGGTGAAGTTCTAAAAAAATTGAATACTTATAAAGTATTTCTCAAGAAAAGTCTGAACTCCTTCGATAATAGAAGAACTAGGTTATATCTTATTTTTTTCAAGGAGTACGTATGTTAAGAAAATTTCGCTACCCCATTTTATTAACCATTATCGTTACCTCATCCATGATTGCTTATCTAAATCTCTCTTCTATTGACGTAAGAGAGCCTGATGCGCAGGTTTCTAGAACTACAGTTAAAACAAGTATTGTGGGACAAATACCTAGCGGTAATAGACAGACAAGATGTGGTTATAGCAACGGAAGCGGTGGTTATACACCCTATGAACCTTCAGTTTCTTGTGACGTAAGTTGGTGTCGTACTTGTGTCTATTCTGCCAACGGCCAATGGTACAAAGAATAATTTTTTAGTTTATTTTATTGATAACAACAGCTCAAGAGCACTCTGGTCTTCTTGAGCTGTTGTTTTTTCGAATACAACTTTTTCTAAAAGAGTTGAAAGCTTTGGCCTCATACTTGAGAATTCCTTCATCAGTCTCCCCCAGTATTTCAAAGCATGAATAGGATGAGTATTCATATCACTCATAAGATAATCCACACGCTGTTTAAAATTTTCATTAGCTTTATACAAATCCAAAACCAAAGGTTCCCGAGTCCAAGGTTCCAGCAGATGAAAAAAAGTTATCTGCGTTTTTTTAAGTTCAGGATCGGCATGAAATTTATAAGCATGTTCTAGATCATGACAAAAAAATTCTAAAACATTTTTTTTGTGTTCAATGGCTTCATGCCATTTTTTTTCATCTGTTATCATAGTCACAGGGCGTATCCCTTTTATCTGCCAATTGAGCATTTCAAAAGCCGTGGGAATATAATCTATTAAAAAAAGGTCAAAAGCTCCTTGAAGCCAAAAGGAAAGTGCTAGATGTACATTTTCTCGCACTTTTTGCACACGATAATTTTTAAAGAAATCAGATGAAGTAATAGAAATATTTTTTTCAAGAAGCACATTATTTTTTTGATAGCGGCGAAGAGTTCGATTTTCTTTTTTAAAAAGTGCTTCAAAATAAATACACGCCATCAAGGCGTCACTTATTTCTCCTCTCTTCCATTTTTCACAGGAAGAAATAAAACTATTTTGAGTTATATTTTCCAGTTGTAACAAGATGGACTCCTGTGAGTTCATACATGAGACGCATTCCCACATTAGCATCCCAATCATCATGTTTGGCAGGGGCCACTTCTACCACATCAAAGCCTACTAATTTTTTTCCACTGTCTTTAAGCATTGCAAGAAGTGTGATGATTTGAGAAAAATCTTGTCCTCCTGCTACAGGTGTTCCCGTGTTAGGGCAAAATCTAGGATCCAGCCCATCAATATCAAAGGAAATATAAACATTATGAGAGAGTTCTTTAATAATCTTTTCACAAGAATCTATCCAAGGAGTACCCATATGTTCCGCACGTTTTAAATCTCTATCGTAAAAAACTTTTATCTTGGGATGCTTCTCAGTAAAAAGATATTCTTCTTCACAAAAATCCCGAATTCCCACTTGCACCAGTTTTTTTACTTGAGGAATACTCGTCATCACATTGTACATAATGGAAGCATGAGATTCTGTGAACCCCATATAACTTTTACGCGTGTCACTATGAGCATCAAAATGCAAAATAGTAAGATCTGAAAATTTTTCAGCATAGGCTCTGATGGCCCCTAAAGGTGTGGCATGGTCACCACCCACGATAATAGGAGTTTTTTTATTTTTAAAAGCTTCCACACATTTTGCATAAACCCAAGCAGTTAACTCTGCACAAGATTTATTCACTTCTAAAATCTGTTTTAAAACTTTTTTGCTGGAAAGGTTCTCTTCTGTCTCTTGCATAATTTCTTGTGCAAGTTCTCTGGTTTTTTTATTCAAATTTTTTATCTTTTTATCTAAAGGTTGCATAAAAAGACCTGCTGAATAAAATTTACCAAAACTAGCATGAAATAAATCCATTTGCTGACTAGCTTTTAGAATAGCATGAGGTCCATGACTTGCCCCTGCCTTATAAGAAGTAGTGGCATCCCAAGGCACGGGAATAAAAATCACTTGAGATTTTTTTTCTGTAAAAGGCAGACCATAAATATGATCGGGAGAATAAGATTTAGCGTTAGGGTCAAATGTCATGTAAAACTTATACCGCAAAAAAATAAAAAAGCGAAGGTTTTAAGGCCTTCGCTTTTTTTAAATTTTAAATAAGTTCTAGATTAGTTAGCGATTTCAGTTCTCTCGCTAGATTCTCCTTGAAGTACTGTCAGTCCTACTACTTTCATAAACTCTTCCGGCCTTGAAATATTAAGTGCTTCTTTAAGAACCTCTTCTGCCATAGCACAAGCTTTAATATTTATTCCATCTTTAATTTCTGCAGGGATTTTTTGTAAATCCTTCACATTTTTTTGTGGAATAATAACAGTTTTAATTCCTGCTTGCTTAGCGGCTAAAATCTTTTCTTTAAGTCCTCCGATAGGAAGCACTCGTCCACGTAAAGTAATCTCTCCTGTCATGGCCACATCTTGGCGAACAGGAATCCCTGTAATCGCTGAAGCAAGTGTCGTAGCTAAAGTAATACCTGCCGAAGGACCATCTTTAGGAGTTGCCCCTTCAGGTAGATGCACATGAATATCATTTTTGTTATACCACTCAGGATCCACACCAAGACGTGAACTTATCGAGCGTACATAGCTAAGTGCCGCTTGTACCGATTCACGCATCACTTCTCCCAATTTTCCTGTGAGTTGAATTTTCCCATTACCTGGAAGAGTGACCACTTCAATATGTAAAAGCTCTCCTCCTACTGAAGTCCACGCTAGACCGTTAGCCAGTCCCACCTGAGGAGATGTTTCAATGGTGTTACTTTCAAAACGTGCTGGACCTAAATATTTTTCTAAAAACTTATCGGTTACTTTAAACAGTGTGCTTTCAGCGGTATTTTCAGTCACAACTTGAGTCGCAATTTTACGAGCAATGGTATCTACCAAACGTTGAAACTCACGAACACCCGACTCTCTCGTGTACTCACGTACAATTTTATTAAGTGCTTTGTCTGTGACTTGCACACTATAATTTTGTAACCCATGAGACGTGAGTGACTTTGGAACTAGATATTTTCTACCAATTTGTACTTTTTCAAAAGGAGTATAACCTGCAATACTGATGATCTCCATACGATCTCTTAGAGGCCCTGGAATAGTCCCTAAATCATTAGCTGTCATGATAAACATCACTTGTGATAAATCATATTCTGATTCAATGTAATGATCAGAAAAATTCTTATTTTGCTCAGGATCCAAAACCTCTAACATAGCGGCGGCTGGATCTCCTCTGAAATCGTTACTCATTTTATCAATCTCATCTAGCAAGATGACAGGATTACTACTCCCTGCTTTTTTGACTGCTTGAATGATTTTTCCTGGCATAGCTCCTACGTAAGTACGACGATGACCACGAATTTCTGCTTCATCTCTCACTCCTCCTAAAGAAATCCGCACAAACTTTCGCCCCATAGATTCGGCCAGTGATTTAGCAATAGACGTTTTTCCAACTCCTGGAGGCCCTGCTAAACACAGAATAGTTCCTCTCCCTTGTGCAGAAGAAAGAGAGCGCACGGCTAGATATTCAATGATTCTTTCTTTCACATCATCTAATCCATAATGTTCATCATCTAAAATACTTTTAGCTTTATGAATGCTATTATCATCTTCTGTCATTTCACCCCAAGGTAGCGAAATCATCCAATCGATATAATTTCTAATAACGCCAGCTTCTGCGGACATAGGAGACATACTCTTAAGTTTACGAATCTCCTTCATGGTTTTTTCTTTGGTCTCTAGTGGCATATTCTTCTGAGCTAAGCGTGTTTCTATTTCATCTAGTTCTGCTTTGCCATCATCTTTTTGCCCTAATTCTTTTTGAATGGCATTCATTTGTTCATTCAAATAATATTCTTTTTGCGATTTTTCCATTTGTGTTTTTACACGAGTGCGTATTCTTCTCTCCACATTAATAATTTCAATTTCTCCTTGCATTTTTTCTAGAAGAATTTGCAGTCTTTGCCCTAGATCCAAACACTCTAAGATTTGTTGTTTATCAGCTACTTTCAGAGACAAATGCGCAATAATAATATCTCCCAAACGAGAAGGATCTGTGATGGAAGAAATACTCATAAGAAGTTCAGGAGGAATACGTTTATTAAGTTTCACATACTGTTCAAAAGTTGATTTGATACTGCGAGTACGAGCTTCTACTTCAGGATTTTGCTGATTGACATCTTTTTCTACACGAATCTGTGCCGTATAGTTGCTATCCTCATTCTTAAGATCCAAAAGTGTGGCACGATATTTTCCTTCAATCAAAACCTTTACTGTATTGTCAGGTAGTCTTAGCATCTGAATAATACTGACGACTGTTCCTACATCATAAAGATCTTCACGATTAGGATTTAAAATATTAGCATCTTTCTGCGTAACTAAGAAAAGCTCATTATTATTCTGAGCGGCTTCTTCTAAAGCGGCGATCGATTTTTCTCTTCCTACAAAAAGAGGAACCACCATGTGGGGAAAAATAATCACGTCTCTCAAGGGAAGAAGGGGAAAAGATTTCGACATCATGTCATTTTTTGAATCAGTCATAGCACCTCCTGCGCTATTGTAGAATCTGAAACGATCCTGTTTCAGATTTCCAATTACTTTCTATTGTGCCAGATTTATTCAAAGTGAAAAAGAAAAATTTTTAGAGAGGAAAAAAAGGCTCACTTGTAGCGTTATTTTTTACCTAGTGCCAAAAAAGCACCAGTATATTTTACTCCGTCATTTATATAATATTGAGAAGTTATCGTTCTTAAGAAGCGTTTTCAATCTTAATATTAGACTGCAAGTTTTTCTCTCTATCTTCTTCTTTCTTTTTGAAATTAGGAGTTCCTTCAATAAGTTTTGGTTTTTCTTTTCCATTTACTGATTCTTTAGTAACAATACACTTTGAAAAATTTTTAGAAGAAGGAACTTCAAACATAACATCTAACATACACTGCTCAAGAATAGAGCGTAGTCCACGTGCCCCTGTTTTTTTCTCCATAGCAATACGGGCCACTTCATTTAAGGCACTTTCTTCAAATTCTAATTCTATTCCATCAAACTCAAATAATTTTTTATATTGTTTTGTAATAGCATTTTTAGGTTGAGTAAGAATGGCAATAAGTGCCTTCTCATCTAACTCTTCCAGCATGGCCGTCACAGGCAAACGCCCAATGAATTCAGGTATCAAACCAAATTGAATGAGATCTTGAGGTTCAATACCCCCTAGATCTTGAATGACTGAGTTTTGTGGTTTAACCACCACAATATCAGAGTTTAATCCCATAGGTTTTTTAGTCATACGTCTTTCAATCACTTTATCAAGGCCTACAAAAGCTCCCCCACAAATAAAGAGAATATTGGAAGTATTAACTTGAATAAATTCTTGTTGAGGATGTTTACGTCCTCCTTTAGGAGGGACTGAGGCGACTGATCCTTCAATCAGTTTAAGCAGAGCCTGTTGCACACCTTCTCCTGAAACATCGCGAGTAATCGAAGGATTTTCTGATTTTCTGGCAATCTTATCAATCTCATCAATGTAGACAATTCCACGTTGAGCTCTTTCCACGTCATAATCACAACTCTGTAAAAGAGTCAGAATAATATTTTCTACATCTTCTCCCACATATCCTGCTTCCGTAAGTGAAGTCGCATCAGCAATAGCAAAAGGAACATTTAGATATTTTGCTAGTGATTGAGCAATGAGAGTTTTTCCTGAACCTGTAGGACCAGCAATTAAAATATTGGATTTTTGTAATTCAATGTCGTCATCTTTTTTTCCTGTAGCACGGTAAGAAATACGCTTGTAATGATTATGAACCGCTACCGAAATAATGCGTTTAGCTCTTTCCTGACCAATAACATATTGATCTAGATGCAATTTAATTTCTTGTGGAGTTGGAACGTTATCCAAAACAGCTTTGGTATTACTTTTAAGTGAATCCTCTAAAATAATATCATTGCAAAGCTCTACACACTCATCACAAATATAAGTTCCCGGCCCTGCAATAAGTTTTTTTACTTCTTTTTGAGACTTCCCACAAAAGTTGCAATGAAGTGTTCCTTGAATATTACTACTTCCAGCTCTGGTCATATATTTATCCTCTTAAGTCATTACTTTGTTTTTATCGGTCTTTATTCTTTTTTGCTTGAAACTTTTGCCTTTCTTTCAATAATGGTATCAATCAAACCAAAACTCAAGGCTTCTTGAGGGGAAAGAAATCTATCACGATCAGTGGCTTTTTCAACTTCTTCGTAAGATTTGCCTGTGTGAAAAACCATCATTTCATTAAGTTGTTTTTTTAAAATTTGAATCTCATTAGCCTGAATAATAATATCACTTGCCTGTCCCCGTGCTCCGCCTGAAGGTTGATGAATCATAATACGGCTGTGAGGAAGTGAATGACGATGACCTTGAGCTCCCGCACATAAAAGAAAAGCCCCCATAGAAGCGGCCAACCCCACACAATAAGTATAAATAGGACAAGAAACGTGTTGCATAATATCGTAGATCCCAAGGCCCGCGTAAACAGAACCTCCAGGGCTATTAATATAAAAATGAATAGGAGCTTCGGGATCAGATTGTTCTAAGAAAAGCATTTGAGCCACCAACAGATTGGCAACTGTATCGTTTACTTCTGTTCCTAAAAAAATAATTCGATCCAGTAAAAGTCTAGAATAAATATCATACTGTCGCTCACCGCGCGCTGTTTGCTCAATAACAATAGGATTAGGAATATAACTCATAAAAAACCCTCAAAATAAAAAATAACTTTAGCTTCTTATCGAATCGCTTTTTACAATACTTTACGTTTTATTAGCAATTTAAGCTAATAAATAGAACAGGCAAAAGGAAATAAGGCTTTTTTTGGCCTTTTTATAAAAGCGGTGCTATGGTGTTTTTCTAAAATATCTAAAAGGAGATTATTTATGTCACGTTTAGTAGGAAAAGCGGCCCCTGATTTTAGCTGCGATGCTTTAGTAGGAAGTGAATTTAAAAATGTTTCTCTCTCTCACTTTCAAGGAAAGTGGAAGGTCCTTTTCTTTTACCCTCTAGATTTTACTTTTGTATGCCCTACAGAAATTACAGCTTTTTCTGATGCTGCTCAAAAATTTAAAGAACTTAACTGTGAACTTATTGCTTGTTCTGTAGATTCTAAATTTTCACACTTAGCTTGGAGTAAAATGTCTCGTAAAGAAGGTGGAATTGGTGCTGTTAATTTCCCAATCCTTGCTGACCTTGGAAAAAAAGTGGCTCGTGATTATGAAGTTTTGATTGAAGAAGCAGGTGTGGCACTACGTGGACTATTCTTAATTGATGACAAAAATGTTATTCAACACGCAACTATTAATAATTTATCCGTTGGTCGTAACGCTAACGAAATTTTACGTTTAGTCGAAGCTTATCAATTCACTGCTAAAAACGGTGAAGTCTGTCCTGCTGGCTGGCAAAAAGGCGATGAAGGAATGAAAGCTGATCCACAAAATTCTAAGAATTGGTTTCAGAAACATAACTAAAAAACTTAGTTTTCTAATGTCAAAAAGGAGGGAATTTTTCCCTCCTTTTTTTGGTAAATTATTTGTTATCGCAAAGAATAGGAACAGTAAAACTATAGGTTAAAATAGGTCTCACCCAATTTATTGTTTTTTCAAAACTCTTGTCTTTACTAAGAACTTTTTCTGTCCACATATCATTTGTCATTCCATGATCATCAGGATCCACTTGAACCCAAAGACGCAAGGATTGATTAGGATTTTGCCCATACTGCATTTTTTTTGCCAACGTTTTTGTCTGACCATTAAGGGTGACATCCAAGACAATACTTTTATTAGTAATATCCAAA
>JAGOVR010000106.1 GCA_018060635.1 Bacteriovoracaceae bacterium | reverse complement strand
AAAATAGAAATAAACTTCTACAAACTGTTGAAGGATGGCGTAAAGCTTGGGAGCAAGAAAACTTAGATGATTATATTTCTTATTATGACCATGAGCTTTTTAAAAGTGGATCTCGTGGAAAAATTAAAACCTATAAAACCTATAAAGCGCAAGTTTTCTCTCATCCTGGAAAACCCTCTATTCAATTTACTGATGTGACAGGGCTAGCGTTTGATGATTATGCCTTAGTGCAGATTAAACAACACTATAAATCATCTATCCTTGGGGACACAGGGAAAAAAGTTTTATATCTTAAAAAAGATCAGAACTATGAATGGAAAATTGTCTCTGAAGATTTTGAAAGGTGGGAAGCTCCTGAGTCTCAAGTAGCTGGTTCTGTTTATTTTGGTAATTCTAAAATATGAAAGAGAACCCCTCTGATAATTTTATCACTATCGTTGTCTATCCCCCCAAGAAAATTCCTTGGGCTTTTAAATTTGACCTTATCTCCTTTAAAAAAATTATTCTTACTCTTTTTCTCTTGGTTTTTTCTCTCCTCCTTGCTGTGTTTTATTTCTTCCCAAAGGTAACGCATCCTAAAGTAACTCCCCCCGCCCCTTCTGCCTTCTTGCCAGAAAGTCTGCAAAAAGAGAATGAAATTCTCATGCAAAAACTAAACGCAAAAACAGCTCCTACTCCTGAAATCCCATGGATTAAAATCCCAGCTGATTTCAAAAATAATACCTCTGAAAAAATACTAAAAGTTGAAGATTTTAACTACAATGAAAGTAATTCTCAAATCACATTTAATATTATTAATAATCATACTAAAAGTATGGCAGGATTCATTTGGGTTCTCTTAAAAAATAAAAATACTCTAAGCTTTTTTCCTACTCAACATAATGATTTTTTAATTTCTTCTTATCAGCAAGGTTTGCCTTTTTCTATGCAAAAATTAAGACCTGTCGTTGCTTTTTTTACAGATATTCATATGCCTCATCCCCTTGCTCGCATCCTCATTTTTTCTAAGACAGGAGACCTTATCTTAGATGAAACTAAAGAATTCTAAAGGACATTTATGATTCATCTTTCCGACTTAAAAGAAAATCCTCTTTCGCTTTTGGATCAAGATTTATACCTTGAAGGGAAAATCTTTATTAAAAATACCACCCATTTAGCAGGTCATATCAAAGGTGATATAGCTATGACTCCCGAGGCCCATCTCATTATTGAACCTAGTGGAAAAATAGAAGGAAATATTACAGGTGGGAAGATCTCAGTATGGGGAATCATTTGCGGCAACGTCGATGTCATATCTTTTACGGCCTTAGAAGGAGCACATCTTTCTGGCACACTTAAAGCACAAGAGCTTCATGTAGAGGCAGGAGCTGTACTCAATTTAAATCTTAATATTGAATCAAGCTCTTAAAGATAATCTTTATAAGAAAGAACTTGAACATGGCCTTTCTTTTTTAGCCAAGGTAAAATTTTGTCTTCACCTAAAACTAAGATCACCATTTGACTTGATTCAAAGATTTTTTTAAATGCTCTTTGTAGAGATTCTTTACTAAATTCTTTTATGGCATAAGGAAATGCGTATAATTCTTGATAACTTTTCTGTAAATGATCATAAGTCAAAAGATTCCCTAAAAAATCAGCATTTTCTTCAAACTCAAAAAAGAAACTTCCTGCACTATACTTTACTGTTTTCTCAAATTCCTCTTGGGAAATACCATCCTGTTCTTCTGCTGAAATGGATGTTAAAAGTTTTTCAATGACCTCTAGCATTTCTACCACTTTTTCACTGCGAGTTGATGTTTGAATAGAGACAACGGCATAATTTTTTTGTTCGGAATACTTCGCATAGGCCCCATAAGTAAGTCCTCTTTTTGTACGGAGCTCTTCATTCAATTTTGAGGTGTAACTTCCTCCTAAAAAATCAAAGGCCAAGGAATACAGATTGCTCGATAAAACTTCACTCTTATCGAGTAAGCGCCCCATAAAAACCTGTGCTTGATTGGCCTCTTTTACGGGGACAAAATAAATAGGACGGTCTTTGAACTCGTTTTTTAAGGAAAAAGAAATCTGTTTAACGTCTTTGCTATTTTTCCACTCACATTCTTTTTGTAAAATCTCTTGAGTGCTCTTAACCAGTTGTTTGGGACCACTTAAATAAACTCGTTTAAAAACTTTCTGATTATAAAAATCTAAACGCTTTTTTAAATCCTGTGAATTTATGCTGGCTAAAGTTTTTAACGTTCCTGTTGATTCTGAGTTTAAAAGAGTGTTTTGAGTTAAAAGATGACGATAAATACGACTGGCCAAAGCAGGATGCGAAGTTACCATGTTTTTAAGAGTTGCTATTTTTTTCTCACTATCTTTTAACACTTCTGAATCTGGAAAGGTCGCCGTTTTAAATAATTTACAAAGGAAAGTAAGAGTAGGTTCAAAATCTTTATTTAAACCTGAAAGATTAAAAAGAGAATATTCTGAGGCTACCATCCCGCCATAACTTGCACCGTAAAATTCTAAAAAATTATGAATATACTGTTGATTATATTCTTTTGTCCCGTAGGTTAAGAGATCAAACATAGAATTACTTATGCCCGCAAGTTTTGGATCTTCGCCTAAAGAACCTTCCGCGAAATAAACAGTTAAATCATAGGTAGGAAAACGATTTTCCTCTAACCAAACGATCTCCATCCCATCACCCTTTATAAGATGAACGCGGTCATTAACTTTTTGCCCCCATGTGATGTTTGAAAATAAACAAAAAAATAAAAAAATCCTTACTTTCATTTATTTTTCTCCCACAAAGAAATAAAGAGGCTATGCCCACTTATGACTTTATAACAAATATTTTGAACATCTAGCAGTGACATCTGTTGATAAATATCCATCTCTTTTTGATAATGTAAAGGGTCTCCTAAAAAAACCTCCCCTAACCCCATCATATGCGCCAAAGCATTGTTAGTTTGAATACTTTGGTAATGAGCAACTAGATAATTATTTTTAACTTTCTGTAGAGAATTCTCACTTATTTCATCACAAGCTTTTTTCAAATTTTCTGTGAGTTCTTTTCTAAGATCTTCTGGTTTTATTTGGGGAGCTAGCTGTCCTCCTAAAACAAAAACACCAGCGTGTTCCAAAGCTTGATGATAAGCAAAGACCGAAGTTAAAATAGGCTGTTTAGATTCTATATACTTTTGTTTTAAATAAGAACTACTTCCATCTGCAAGGTATGAGCCTAAAATTTCTAAAAAATAACTTTCGGCTGTCCCATAGGGAAAACCGCTATAGCTTAAACGAAAAAGAGGCGCAGGAGAAGGTCCTTTTAAATTTTTTACTAACGATGCTGAAAGACGTGATTGGTAATGAGATTTCTTATTTTCTTTTTTTAAATCCACTAATTTTTCATCAGCAGGGATGGAACCATATTTTGCTTCAATCTCTTTTAAGATTTCCTGTGCTTGAAAATCGCCTACAGCGACAATCACAGCATTATTGGGAGCATAGAATTTTTTAAAATAATGATATATTTGCTCTCTACTGACAGTTTTTATATCGACAATTTCTCCGATGACTGAGTGTTGATAAGGAGTTCCCTTAAACATATTTTCCATCAGAGCATAAGATAATTGACCTTGAGGAGAATTTTCATAACGCATTTTTCTTTCTTCTAAAACAACTTGCCTTTCTTTTTCTAATCCTTCTGGATCTAACAGAAGGTTCTGCATACGATCTGCTTCTAAATCAATAATAGCTTTTAATGCTGGTAAGGTTATATCTTCGTAATAAACAGTGAGATCATAATTAGTATAGGCATTATTTTTGCCCCCATATTCTTCAATAAGGCGATCAAACTCTCCCATCCCATACTTTTTTGCCCCCTTAAACATGAGATGCTCTAAGTAATGTGAACTGCCTGTCATCCCTTGAGGCTCAAATTTTGATCCTACTTTATAAAAAGTATAATAAGAAAAAATAGGAAGATGATGATTTTCTAATAAAATAACCGTCAGTCCATTATCTAATATTTTTTTATGTAAGATGGGTTGCGTATTTTTTTCTATTTGAGCACATGATATAAGCAAAAAAAGTAAACTGGTAAGAAAAATAGGCATGACTCTTATTCCTTTGTCTTTGACTAATAAGCATCTTACCCTATCATATTCTCATGACTAAAAAAGAAAAAAACAAAGTGATTATTTTAGGTTCTGGAACCAGTACGGGGATTCCTATCCTCGGTTGCCACTGCTCTGTGTGCTGTTCTCCTCTTAAAAAAAATAGTCGCCTGCGTACCAGTATTTTTCTTCAAACTAAAAAAAAATCTGCTCTCATCGTAGACACAACCCCTGATATGCGCACCCAACTTTTACAAAATAAAATATCCCATTTGGATGCGGCAATTATTACTCACGAACATTCTGATCATCTCCAAGGACTGGATGACTTACGCCCTTTTACTTTTTTCCCTCATTATCACTACATTCCTGTTTTTACTTCCTCCAAAGGTAAAAAAGAAATTACGTCTCGCTTCCCTTATATTTTTAAACCCCATAAGGTCTATTTTTCTTCTAAAACAAAGCAAGGCGGAGGAATTCCTCTACTTAAAATAAAAAAAGTCTCCCTTGAGAAAAAAAATAAAATACATCGGGACTCTTTTCGTTTTTTTTCTCTCCCCCATGGAAATACGAAAACCCTTTGTTTTATTCATGAAAAACTTGGATTTATTACTGATTGCTCACATATTCCAGCTAAAGTTATTACTGCTTTTAAAAAAGCACGACTGGAGATTCTTATTATTGATTGTGCGACTCGAACACCTCACCGCACCCATCTGCATTTAGAGAAAACCTGTGCTTATATTGAAAAAATAAGTGCAAAATTTTCAGGACTTATTCATATGGGGCATGACTTTGACCACAAAATTTTAGCTCTGCAAATGAAAAAGACTTATGGGAAGAGTGTGGCCCCACTTTATGATGGACAAATCCTTTACTACTAAGGCATATTCAAAAAAACTTTTTTATACTTAGCAAAGGACACTTTTTTATGAAAATTGGCGTACCTAAAGAAATTAAAAATAACGAAAACCGTGTAG
>JAGOVR010000105.1 GCA_018060635.1 Bacteriovoracaceae bacterium | reverse complement strand
GGGTAAAGATTTTTATGAAGCTTATCAACCAGTTTTTGATCAAGTCGTTTCAACCCTTAGAGTTTTCCGTCAGGCCAAAGGTCAAATGGCGCAAACTCAACTTAAAAATAGTGATGAAAATCTGATTGGAGATAGCACCTACATTCCTGATGATGAACTTTCTAATATTGGTGTAGAAAAACAAAAACGATCCAGTGGTGGTAAATCTAGTGAATTTATCTTCTACGGTTTAGTCCTCGTAGGAATTGGTGGGTATATTCTTTATAGGAAACGTAAGAAGAAATAACATTGAATTATTCCATTGGTAATTTCTTTATAAAAAATATGTGAATTTTTTTCATACCTAATAACCGATCACTTTACAAAGTGATCTCAAATAGAGCATCTACTTTGTTAAGATGTTGCGTTTTTTTAAAATACTATTCTTTTTTCTTTTCATATTTCAGATGTTTTTCACCTATGCTGGAGAAACTCCATCATTTAAAAAATGGAAACAAAACCCTGAATCTCTCCCTTTCTTAATGAAACTTATATCTGATTTAAAGGAATATGAGGAACTAAATGACTACAGCCAAGGTGAATACATCGATTCTTATTTTTATCAAATAAAAGATTTAATTGAAAAAAAATTTTCATCGAATGTTTTTTATAAAAATTTACTCTTCGGTATTTTATCTTATGAATTTGAAGACCCTTACAATTCATTTGATGCGAATATATTGCCCCTTCTAACACAAGAATATCTAGAAGAAGCAAAAAGAAATATGGATTCCCAAACATCTGTTGATTCTCAGTACCTTCTTTATCTTTATTTAGCGAGACTAGAAGTAGATTTTGAATCTTTCAATACCGCTCTTTCCTACTTTAATCTGGCGAATACATTGAATGCTAGTAATAATTTGAGAACACCTTATCAAGAGGTAAAAGATCAATTCAAACTAACAAGAGCTTATTTAAAAATGAAGGATGCCAATAGTGCTTTAGATGTTTTTTTAAAACTCTGCGAAGATTCTAATAGCAACATTGTAAGTCAAGCACTTGAAGAAATTAATTCTTTATTGGCCTCCCGCAAGGTCACTGTAAGTGTTGTATCTAACAAAATGGAACTCTTCCTAAAAGACCGTAGTAAAAAGGAAACGCAATTTTTTCTCATTAATTTTCAACGATTGAAACAAATACTTTCAATATATGAAACTAAAAAACATGATCCCGCTGTGAATAAAGCATACTTAGGCAGCGCCGTAATTAAGTCTATTTGTTTAGAATTTGCACTCGATGCTAGTTTAAATTAATTTTCTATTTTTAATCAGAAAACTGCACACTCAAAACTTTTACAGCGTCTGTTCCTGTAATCCACTTAACAGCATTTGTGATATTCCCACAGGCCATTAAATCACTGGATAGTTTTTGAAAGGCTAATTGAAACTCTGCAGTTGCTTCCATCTCTATTTCTTGGATAGCAACCTTCTGCCCCTTCTGTGCTTTCGTGCGAGCCTCTCTGACTAAACCAATAAAGGTACAGGCAAGTTCATAAGAAGAAGAATTTCCTTCACTTTGCAGAGTAGGCCATTTTTCTTTGTGAATAGAATGTGTATTTCCCAGCCAAGAATAAATTTCTTCCGTCAAATACGGAAAGAAAGGTGCAAAGCTTTTAAGAAAAATATTCAAGCTTAAATTAAGAGTTACAATAGCTGATTTTTTTTCAACATCATTTCCTTGATAAGCACGCCCTTTAATAAGCTCCACATAGTTGTCACAAAAATCCCAGAAAACACTTTCCATATTTTGAAGAGCGCCCGCATAATCAAAAGCTTCAAAAGATTTAGTGGCCTCTTGCAAGGCCTGATTTAAAACAGCTAGCCATGACTTATCCAAATCTACCGTAGGAATCCCCACACTTCTATCACTTCCCGTAATACCTAAAACAAATTTAGAAGCATTAAAAAGTTTATTAGAAAGTTTCCACCCCATTTGAAAAACTTTTTCGTCAAAAGCAGTGTCCGTGCCCAAACGAGCCCTTGCCGCCCAATAGCGAACAGCATCGGCCCCGTACTGATCGAGGTAATTTTCTGGAGTCACCACATTACCCTTGGACTTACTCATTTTTTTACGGTCAGGATCTAGAATCCAACCGCTAATAGCAATATGTTTCCAAGGAATGTCCCCTGTATGTAGATAGGATTTTAAAATAGTATAAAAGGCCCACGTCCTAATAATTTCGTGAGACTGCGGACGTAAATCCGCTGGAAAAGTTTTCGCGTGACGATCACTGTTGAGATTCCAATGAGAACTAATTTGCGGTGTAAGTGATGATGTCGCCCACGTATCCATCACATCTAAATCAGGCACAAACCCATTTGGCTTGCCTCTTTGTTCTTCACTATAGCCGCAAGGTGCGTGACGAGTAGGATCTACAGGTAACGAATTGATATCTGCGTATAAAGGTTCATCATAATTGATGGCACCATTTGCCCCCACTTTATACCAAACAGGAAAAGGCACACCAAAATAACGCTGACGTGAAATACACCAATCTTGATTGAGTCCTTGCACCCAGTGTTCATAACGAGTCCGCATGTGTTCTGGATGCCACGTAATTTTTTTACCTTGTTCTAATAAGGCCTCTTTATGTTTCATGATTCTTACAAACCACTGACGGCTGGTTAAATACTCTAAGGGCTTATCCCCTTTTTCATAAAACTTCACACTGCGCTGAGTGGGCTTGGGTTCCCCTTGCAAAAAATTATTTTGTTTTAAGAGATCTACAATAATTTTTTGTGCCTTCTTAAGAAACGTGCCTTCTATTTGTTTATAAAAACCATTGGCAGCTTGTGGGTTTAAACTTGTAAAAGCGCCTTCTCCAAAGGTGAGAGGAAGCAGAAAGCCTTTTTTATTCATAATAGGACGAGCGGGAAGTTTAGAAGTTTTCCACCACGCCACATCATGAGAATCCCCAAAGGTACACACCATAAGAATTCCTGTACCTTTTTCAGGGTCTGCATGTTCCGCAGGTAGAATAGGAACACGAGCTGAAAAAAGGGGCGTCACTGCAAATTTTCCAAAATATTTTTTAAAACGCTCATCATCTGGATGCGCAACGATGGCAATACAGGCAGGAAGAAGCTCAGGACGAGTCGTGGAAATAATAAACTCTTCTCCTCCTTCTACACTGAATTTTAAATCATAGTAATTGCCTGATACTTCTCTATCTTCCACTTCCGCTTGCGCCACCGCTGTGGAAAAATCAATATCCCACGCTACGGGAGCTTCCACACTGTAAGCTTCCCCTTTTTTCACTAAATCTAAAAAAGACGCTTGAGAAATTTTACGGGAGTGTTCATCAATAGTGGCATATTGCAAACTAAAATCTACCGAAAGGCCTACACGCTCAAAAAGATGTTCAAAAACTTTTTCATCTTCGCCGGTCACTTGAGCACACAGCTCTATGAAATTTTCACGAGAAATAAGATCAGTCGGATCATCTTTCTTTTTGTCACGATTGCCTTGAAAATTTTTCTCATAATTTTTTTGCAGGTCACACTGCACACCAAAAATATTTTGCACGCGTCTCTCTGTAGGCAGTCCATTGTCATCCCAACCCATGGGATAAAAAATATTTTTTCCTAGCATACGCTGATAGCGCACTAAGAGATCGGTATGAGTGTAACTGAAGATATGCCCCAAATGCAGGGAGCCTGAGACTGTAGGTGGCGGAGTATCTACAATAAAACTTTCAGTACGACTTTTACTTTTATCCCAAGCATAAGTATTTTGCTCACGCCAATGTTTCATCCACTTTGCTTCTAATTCTTTAGGATTGTATTTTTCTGGAATACTCATAACGCTATTCCGTTACAGTAGCGACGTCAGGTGCGATAATAGTCCCACAATTTTTGCCGCGACAAATTTCTGCCACCGATCCTGCTGTATTGATATTAAAAATATGCAGTGGGATTTTATGATCACGCGCCAATATAAGTGCCGACTGATCCATGACATTAAGACCTTTGGTTAAAAAGTCTTGATAACTCACACTAATATATCTTTTAGCACTCGGATCTTTTTTAGGATCTGCGCTAAACACACCATCCACACCATCTTTGGCCACCAAGATAGCGTCACAACCGACCTCTAAAGCTCTCTGTACCGCTGGATAATCCGTGGTGACATAGGGCTGACCAATGCCTGCGGCAAAAATCACGATATAACCTTTCTTAAGATGTTGATCAGCACGTAAACGAATATAGCGTTCCGCAATAGCATCCATAGGAATAGCTGTCATGACTCGTACTTCATGCTCACTGTGTGCTTTAAGAGCGGCCCTTAGCATCAGACTATTGATGACTGTTCCTAGCATTCCAATATGATCAGCCTCAGCTCTTTCAATTCCCCACTCGGTAGAAAAAGTTCCTCTAAAAATATTTCCCCCACCAATTACCACGCAAACTTCCATGCCTAAATTTCTAGCATCTAAAACTTGTCTTACAATGCCATTGACGGCCTGAGCATCAAAACCAAAATGATCTTTACCTGCCACAGCCGCACCACTTAACTTAATGAGAACTCTCTTATAACGAGGCATGAAAACTCCCATGGAAAATGTGAAGAATAAGAATACTATTGCAGAATACGTGCCATGTGGCCAATTTTTACTTTGCGATTAGCAAAATTTTTCTCTATTTGTACGTCGGCTGTTTGCCCCTTGAGTCGTACCACTTTACCTGAAGCAATGAGTTTATTTCCACCCGCATAATCAAACTCAAAAAAATCGACTCGCATTCCTTGTACCACCTCATCTCTTAATCCTACATTAATACGAGCAAATAAGCCTTGCTCTGAAATATTGAGAACTTTTCCTTCGATAGAATATTCTTTAAACTTTCCAATAGTTTTTTTCTCTTCACTTTGTTTTTTATTAAAGGTGTAAGTAAAACCTAGTCGGACTCCTAAGCCTTCATCTGTGGAATTACCCATAGTGTGATAGGTGATTTTTCCATCCAGACGCCATTTGTTGTTTAATAAAAACGAAGAAGTAAGATAAGGCGCAACATAAGAACGATTAACACTATTAAAAAGATTCGTAGCTCCTTCGCCTATTCTAGGTTTAGAAAGAGGGTTATCACTAAAACTATCATCTTTCAGAGATAAGATACCTTCTAACCCTGCACCTAAA
>JAGOVR010000104.1 GCA_018060635.1 Bacteriovoracaceae bacterium | reverse complement strand
GGGAGACTCTGAGAGGATGTTCGTTTGTAATGAATTTTGCTTTCTATTTCTCCATTTTCAATACAAAGAGTTTCTCCTTCTTGTTTTTTCACCCAAATTCCCAGTGGGAGGTGGCATCCACCACCATAGTCTGCAAATATTTTTTTTTCCAGAGATGCCTCTTGAGCAGAGAGGGGATCAGTCAAAGAGGATAATTTTTCTTTTAAAACAGTATTTTCTTCAAGGCATTCAATAGCTAAGGCCCCTTGAGCTGGAGCACAGGTAAAATAACTAAGAGGAAGAACCATAAAGTTAAGATCTTGCAACAGATCTTTTATTTTTGGCTGTGATTCATGTCCTAAGGCCAGTCGTTCTAAACCTGCGAAGGCTAAAATAATAGCGTCGTATTGATTATCTTTTAGCTTTTCAATGCGAGTATTAACATTTCCTCTGAGAAGTTTAGTCTCAATTTCTCTGTCTTTTGCCAAAGGTAGAAAGTCGTGAAGATACTTCTTCACATGAGTTATACGGCGAGGAGAACTTGTTCCGATAATTAGCTTCTTTTGAGATTTTAATTCTTTGGATTTATCATTTCTAATAAGCAGAATATCATGGGGAAAAAGACGTTTAGGAATAGCCGCAAGACAAATACCTTGAGGTCTTACACTGCCTAAGTCTTTGTAAGAATGAACAACAAAATCAACTTCTTTATTTATTAGTGCGCTATCTAACTCTTTAGTAAAAAAATCTTTTCCCTCTAATTGCCATAAGGCTTTATCAACTTTTATATCCCCTTGCGTTTCAATGATTTTTATCTCACAAGAAATTCCTGTTTTTTGTTTTAACTCTTCACAAATAAGACGGGTTTGAGTAAGAGCTAAGAGACTGCCTCTTGTTCCTACAATATATTTAAGGGGCAAGAGAACATCCTTGAGAAAGGTATGAATTCCTTATGGAATGCTGTAGGGATAAGTGATTTTTTCTCTTCATGACAATTTTTTCAATAGCTGAATAAGCTTCATTAATTTTTTTATTTTTTTCTTGCTCTCTGATGGCACCTTCTGCAAAAACTTTATCTAGACCAACAAAAAAGTTTAAATCTTTGCTCCTAGGTTTGAAAGGAGAAGGAGAAGCAAGATCGATGAGGAGGTGGTCTTCTGGATTTTTTTTATGCCAGATGTCCCAGAAATTTTCTAATCCTAAAACCTCATCAGTTCCAATGGTATTAATAACAAAAGCAAATGAGGCATAGGCAGAAAGATTATTCCAAGGGATAGAATTAATATCATGTTCTAAACAGATAGAGTGAACTTTTTGACTATTTCTTCCCGTTATAAAAAGGCGGTATTTCTTTTTTAAGTTTTCAACAATTTGAATGGCCAGTTTTCCTGTTCCTAAAACTAACACATCCGCTTTATCTTTTTGTAATACATGACGTGCCAGTATTTTTTTTGTAATAGCACCATATGTTTTTTGACCAATTCCAATCAGATAAGAGGTTCGGATTTCTTTTGCATCCTTAAAAAGTTTTTCTAAAATGCGTACAATAATAGGGTCTTTATCTTCCTTTTTCATATACTCGCGGTAAGCCTCTTTAACTTGTCCTGTAATTTCACTTTCAGCTAAAAGCTCACTTTTTAAACCACAAATCATTTCCATCAAATAGGTATAGGCCTTATCACCATTAAAATGTTGGCAATTCTCTAGAGAAATGGAGAGGATTTTTTGAGTACTTAAAATTAAGGTTCTTTGACAAGTTTTTAACATAAAAACTTGTGGGGCCACAGGAATGTTATATCCTGTAGCAAAATTATAAAGATAAAGAGTCGTTAACATGGTGGAGTTATGATAAAAAACAAATTGCAAAAAAATGTCATCACATTGTCATTAATTTAATAAATGCTAAGCGTTATTTCTTTTAATCAGGATGCTCTTTCTTTCGTTTTAAGGTATATATGCTCCTTTATGGTCAAAATTTTAATTATCTTTCGTCCTTTTTTAAGTATGTTTCGACTTCTCGATCAAAAGGTCGAGGGAGCTACAACTTTTTTTTTCAAACACTACGGTAAAACTCGTTTTATGGTGGCCATGAGTAAAAAAGCGCAGGTATTGGGTCTGGAAAAACTTTTTTTAAATGGGCCTAAAGCTTTTTTTTATTTTTTTATTTTTTATCTTATTAGGGATACTATTCTCTATATTATCTTACCCATCTTTTTTGCTAAGATGACAAGTTGAACATGAGTAAAAAAACACTTAATGATTTGGAATCTTTTATTTTTTCCTATGAGAAAATAAAGAATCGTATTGCTGGAAAACCTGCGGAAAAAGAAAAAATTATTAAATCATTAAAAGAAATTAGAGGCTATTATAGTAAAAATTTAATTATTTTCTTAAGATGGTTTTTAGATGCTACTTTTCGTAAACTTTATCACAATATTGATATTCATTATCCAGAACATTTGCACGTTGAAAAACTTAAGGATAAATACCATCTTATTTTAGTGCCCAATCATCAATCTCATGTGGATTATTTGGCGATGAGCTATATTTTTTATAAAAACTTTAAGCATGCCATTTTTGCGGCAGGGGGAATAAATCTTAATATTTTTCCCATAGGATATGTTTTTCGGAAGTGTGGAGCTTTTTTTATTCGTCGTAGTTTTCAAACGGATATTGCCTATGCTCTCACTTTTGAAGCCTATATTGCCTCTCTTTTGAAAGAAAATAAGACTATAGAATTCTTTTTTGAAGGTGGACGTTCTCGTACAGGAAAACTCTTGAAACCACGCTATGGTCTTTTTCAGATGATCATAGAGGCGCATAAACATTTAACGGCCATAGGCGAAACCAACAAACCCTTGCTTTTTTTGCCTGTTTCTATTGCTCATGAGCAAGTTCCTGAAATTCGAGCACACATTCGGGAGTTAGCAGGTAACAAAAAGAAAAAAGAAAATTTTTGGCAACTTTTTTCTCTCCTCACTATTTTTAAAAAAAGATTTGGGAGCATCTATGTCCGCTTATCAGAGGGGATTGAAGTGAGTGGGGTTGATGATCTTAAAAAGATGACTCAAGACTTGGCCTTTCATTGCTTTCGTCGTGTGGGAAAAGGAATGGTGGTTACACCAGGGTCTTTGCTTTCCATGATATTATTGGATGATTCCTCAGGCGGAATGACATGGAGTCAGATTCAGGAAAAAGTTTTTAATATTATAAAGTATTGTAAGAATTTTGATATTCCTCTATGGTATTCTTTTGAAAAATATTCAGAAGAAGAAGCTTTTATCAATGATACATTACGAAAAACGTTGACTCTTTTTATACGTAATAAAAAAGTCTTGTGCATTGATAATCATTATTTAAATGAAAATTATTATGCGGTTTATCCTGAGGCTAGGATTGAACTGCTTTATTTGAAGAATACAATCTTGCATCATTTCTTTGTTCCTGCACTCATCAGTATTACGTGGATACAATATACTTCTGGACACATAAAAACAGTAAAAGGCTTGACCAAATTTTTATTAACACGCAGAAAAGAATTGAAATATGAGTTCTATTTGCCAAGTGTTAAAGAGTTACTGCAAGAAGCTTTACAAGTTTTGTCACAGAGTTTGGGGCGAGAAGTGAAAAGTCTCAAGGAGTGTTTTGATTTTACTCCGCTGGAGCTACAGTTGGTTCTAGATAAAATTAAGGGGTTTGCTTCTACCTTTCATCATTTGTATGAAGGATATTACATGGGAACATTAACTCTTCTGCATTTAAAGCGAGATGATTTTTCGCGAACTAAATATACAGAAGTTGCTAAAGAACTTTTTCAGATGGAGATTTCCCATAGTCGTGTTATTCGTTATCCTGAAAGTTTTTCGCTTCCACTTATGAATAATGTTTTGGATTATTTTGAAGACAGAGGAGTTGTGGTGCGAGATCAGAATGTATACTTTATTCCCGATAAGGAAGTTATAGGACTTATGATGGAGCAGTTTGTAAAAATTCTGGTTGATCAAATATATGTAGATTTAAAACCCAAAAAAATAATGAGGGATTAATGCAAACTAAAAAAAAGTTTCCGGGAGATGCTGAACAGGCCAAAAAAGCGGTAGGAGAAATCCTTAAGTATTTAGGCGAGAATAAGGATAGAGAAGGACTCCGTCATACACCTGATCGAGTGGTGAGGTCTTGGGATCGTCTGTTTGGAGGTTATTCCCAAGATCCTGAATCTATTTTCACTTTTTTTGAAGAAGATGATGTGATTCCTGAAAAGCAGATTATTCTTTTACAAGATATTGAATTTTATTCAACTTGCGAACATCATTTTTTACCCTTTGTAGGAAAGGCCCATGTGGCCTATATCCCTGATAAAAAAGTAGTAGGAATTTCAAAACTAGCAAGACTGGTTGAAATGTTTGCAAGAAGATTACAAATTCAAGAACGAATTGGAAATCAGGTGACGCAAACGCTTATGCAATATCTAGAACCTAAAGGTGCGGCTTGTGTTATTGAAGCAAAACATTTTTGTATGACTAGCCGTGGAGTTGAAAAACAAAACTCTGTGATGGTAACTTCAGCGCTTAAGGGAGCTTTTTTAGAAAATCAAAAAACTCGTGATGAGTTGTTTAGTTTAATCAAACGTCACCCTTATGTTTAAAAATCCCAAAAATAGAGAATATGAAATTAAAAAAGTCTTGTTAATCACGTTGTTTTTAAATGTTTTAGTAGCTTTAATTAAAATAATTGCAGGAAGGCTTTTTAACTTCTTATCTCTAACTTCTTCAGGCTTTGATTCACTTTTTGATGGTTCCTCTAACGTATTGGCTCTGATTACAATTAGTATGGCCTATCGTCCTGCTGATTTTCGTCATCATTACGGTTATCGTAAGTATGAAAACTTAGGAAGCCTGATTATTTCTCTTTTGCTACTCTATACAGCCGTACAAATAGGTCAAGATGCTTGGCACGCTCTTCATCATGAGAATCATCCTATTTTTAGTTGGAAGCTAGTTTTTATTTGCCTCCTTTCCATCCTGGTAAATTTCTTTGTTTCTACTTATGAAAAGAGAAAAGGAGAAGAACTTAAGTCTTCTATTTTGATGGCGGACTCCCATCATACTCGCGGTGATTACATTGTGAGCTTTGGCGTTCTTATTTCACTCATTTTTATCTATTTTGAGATTTACTGGATGGATATTGTGATGAGTTTAGGT
>JAGOVR010000103.1 GCA_018060635.1 Bacteriovoracaceae bacterium | reverse complement strand
TAATTATATTTTTGAAGACCTCGATGAAATTTATCCTATCTTTAACTATAAATTAAATGAATATGCCGTGGAAGTTTTGGTTATGTATCATGACCAAATTTTCTCTGCTGAGTATTTACCTTTAAAAAAAGGAGAATACTACCTCTCTCCTTCGCATAAAAACATTCATGATATTTACGTCCCTTCTATCACAAAAAAAACGCCATTCTTGAAAATAGAAAATGAGCACGTTTTTATAGAAAATATTGAAGACTATCAATTACTCTTACTTAAAAATCAGACAAGTTCCGTTGATACTAAAAGCTCTTTTGTTTTAGATGATGACCAAATTGTCCGCTTTCAAAAAAATCACCATCAAATTTTTATTCGCAAAGTTAATGCGCCTCCTGCCGTTAAATCTCCTCCTTTTATGGGTAGAGATAAAAGGCTTTTAAAATCTCTCATCCCTGCCGTTCTTTTTATTTTGGTAGCTTTTATCGTTTCAGAGCTTCTGGTGACTTTCGAGGAAGCTCCGCCTAAACAAGTTGAGAGAATTGTAACTATTTATCGGCCTAAAGCAGATCTGGTTATAAAAAAAGAAGAGAAAAAAATCGTAGAAGAAAAAACACTGTCCCCTGTTACAGAAACTAAGCCTGTTGTAACGAAACCTCTCCCTGCCGCACCAAAAGTTTCCCCTAAGCCCAAACCTGTCACTCCCCCCAAACTACAAATTAAAACTCCTATCAAATATCAACCAAAGATGGGCGGCATAACAACACCAAATCCTGTTATTCCTCCTTCTCTTAAAAAAGCACCAGCTCCTTTTAATCCTGCTCTCAAACCGACTGTAAAAGCGACTCCTGTAGAGATAAAAACATATAAACCAATTGTCATGCCAAACAATATGGGATCCATCCTCAAAAAAGATTCCAATGTTTTAGAAGCAAAAATAGAGTCTAATAAAAATATTTCTGAAAACTTCGGAATAGGAACACCCCATAAAGTGACTGGTGGTAATGCTCAAGGAAAAGTAGACCGAGCTTTTGTACAAGGTTCTGCCACTAACCTTTCTGGAAATGTTACTGGGAAAATAGATAGTTCAGTAGAAGCTAGTGGTCTTATTCAAAAAGATCAAATAATCGTAGCAGAAGTTCCTGATGATATTTCTATTCAAGGCTCTATTGATCCCAGTGCTGTTCAGAAAAAAATTCGAGAACATATTCCGCAGTATCAGTATTGTGATCAAAAAACTATGAATGGATCTTTAAGTACCAGTGGAACCAAATTTCCTATCCGCTTTTCTATTGGCGCTGATGGGCGTGCAACTCAAATCTCTCTAGAAGGGAATTTAAACTCTGCTTTTAAAAATTGTATGATCACTGTCTTTCGTAATATTCAATTTCCCAAACCCAAAGGGGGCGGCAGTGTTATCGTTACTCAAAGTCTCTATTTTAGACAACGTAATTAATTAAAAAATAAACATCTTTTCATTGCTACTAAGTTGTAGTACCTAACCTTTATCCTCTCTCTTTTAAAAAAGGAAAAATGATGAAGTTTTATTTTTTGATTTTAAGTGTTTTTTATGTTTTCTCTCTCAATTTAGCTTTAGCCGCAAAAAAAACAACTTATACTAAAGATGAATATCAACCTGCATTAGTAGAAGCCTATAACGAAATTGGTAAAATTCATGGCAATCAAAATAAAAGCTTAACCCGAAATGCCAATGCTACCAAAATAGAGGAAGTCCAAGGGATTACCACGCAAGGGACATGGCGAGTCCTTCTAAGTATGTCTTGCTCTGTTCTTAATAATTGGAATTCAACTTCTAATAACTACAACAAGCTTATGACTTATACTGCGCCTGCCGTCATTGCTAATGATGGAAATAAGACCACTTATTATTTTCAAGCACAAAAAGTTGAAAATATTTATTTAGAAGATATGGAAAAAGCTTTAGAAAAACGCAAAAAAGAATTCTCTAAAGAGTTTAGTGATGTCACTGTCAATGTTGCTCGTGGAAATGACGAGATCTATTCGGTTACCGCAGAATACCCTTACAGTGCAGGAGTCAGTCCCTCTGATATTACCAAAAGGTTAAAATTTCTTATGCGAACATCTGAATGGACTCTTTGTGATATCCATACTAGCAAAGAAGTTACCAATGCTAGCCTTTGGCGTAAATTGAAAGGCGACATTACGACTTTAAGTAAGCCTGAAATGGTTATTCTCTACCCTCTCTTTGCAGAAGGTTATGAAATTGCCTCGCAACAAGGGGTAGATGGAACTTGGACTATGGGCTATGACGGCTATGTTGTGTGGGTAGAAAATTTTAAAGATCATATGAAAATATGGCTCCGAGTTCCAAAAACTCAGAGTAATGTCACTCCAACTCAAGTGACACAAACTCTGGAAGAAATGAAAAAATGGGAACCGCCTAAAGGAGCTACCCTTGATAGAGTTAATTGGGATGCGACTGATATTTGGATAGGTTATACTTACCTTTATAAAGGCATGACAGGAAAAGATGTGGCAAAACGTATTGATAAATTTAAAGACGATGAAGCTAAAGATCTATTCAAAAAAGTTAAGAAAATTACACGATTTTAATTTTTTATTCTGTTTTTATTCTGAAAGAGGGCCGACAGGCTCTCTTTTAGAATAAAAATGTCTCTCCCCTTTCACATCACGAATAAGAACTTCACGAATCTCATTTTCAACCACATTAATAAGTTCAAAGTAATAATTTTCCCAAATAATGATAGCACCTCTCTTAGGGAGCTGGTGCCCTAACTTATCTAAAATAAAACCTGTAAGAGTGGTATAATCCTCATCTAAAGGAAGTGTGATATCGTATTCTTCATCTAAATCACGCAGTCTCACATCTGCACGTAAAACTAATCCATCGTTAAAGATTTTAGTCGCTTCTTTAGTTTTAGAAAGTTCATCTTCATCATGTTCATCTTGAATCTCTCCAAAAATTTCTTCCATAATATCTTCTAAAGATAGAATTCCTGTGATCACACCCATCTCATCTTTAACCATGGCCAGATGGACTTTTTTTCTATTCATGGAATCAAAAACAGTTTGAATGCGCATAGACTCATATACAAAAAAAGATTTCTTAATAAAATTTTCAATCGTAAAATTATTTTTTGATTCACTAGAAACTAAAGCCAAGTCTTTCACATGAATAAATCCAATGGTGTTATCTAAATTCCCATCATAAACAGGATAACGGCTATGTACAGAACTTCTGACAACTCTGACTACATCCCCAAAAGTTGCCCCTTTAGGAATGGCCATAACATTTTGACGAGGAACCATCACATCTTTCACTCGAATAGAAGGAAACTCTAAAATAGAAGAAAGCAGATCTAGTTGTTTTGAATCCATACTCTTATCTTGCTCTGCTTGGCTGACCATAAATTCAATATCATCTTTAGTAATAATTCTGCCTCGCACTTGAGCATTTTTCCCTAATATGACTCGAATAATCCAAGTAAATAATTTGGTAACAGGATAGAGAAAATAAAAATTAAACATCAAAATCCAAATACAAGGAACAGCTAAGGCTTCAGCGTGTCTCCTAGAAATTGTTTTAGGAATAATCTCTCCAAAGAGAAGTACGACAAATGTGGTAAATCCAACACTGACAGAGATGACATCATGACCAAAATATTTTTCTGTAATTTCTGTAATAAGAGTTGCGGCAAAAATATTTACTAAGGTATTTCCCACCAAAATAGTGGTGAGAAGTTCATTGGAATATTTTAAGAGGTAGCCGAGAGCACGCCCCTTACTCCCTCCCTCTTCAATAAGTTGTTTGGTGCGATCAACTGAAAGAGAAACAAGGGCCGCTTCGGAACCAGAATAAAAAGCCGAGAGCAAAAGACTTCCTAAAAAAAGCATCCACTGAAGCCATAGAAAATCATCTATCATGAATTTTTTGTCCTTGAGAAGAGAAATATAAGAAAAGTTTGCATAGTTTTGAGAAAAGCATAATAGCTTTATTTTAAAGCTTCGTCTAATAACAGAACTGAATCCTCTAAAATAAAGAACTTACTCCCCATTTTGAGACAAAAATAAATCTTGACGACCGTAAAAAGCAAACTTTTTGAGGCATGATATTTATCTGTTTCAATCACCACTTGCTCTTGGAAAAGGATTATAGATTTTACCTTGTAAAAAATAAGGAACGTCCTTACTATTAGAGGATGCAAAAACTTTTTTCTTACCTCATCACCCTCTGTCTTCTCTGCTCCTTTTCTTTGCAAGGATTTGCTGTTTCTGAGCAACCTGCCTGTGAAAAAGAAGCTGAACAAGAATTTGATAAAACTGAAGGAAAAGTTTCAGGGAAAGATATTGACATGAGCAGTATGTGGGATTTTTTAACCTTTACTGCTGTCTCTATGGTAGGAATTAAAATTCCTGTGATGTGCCAAGGAGCCGCTCCTTCCATGTGGATTTATTTTGGGGCAAGTTCTCTCTTTGTTAGTAACGAAATTTTATCTTATTTTACTTATCGTAATAAGCTACAAGAAAAAAAGAAAGCTTATTGTGAAGCTAAAGATAAAAATGATCCTGCTGTTTTTCTTAAAACCTCTAGAGATATTACGGATACTAAAGCCAAAGCTCTCAAATTAAAAACAACTTTAGCTACAGTCACGACTACTGCTATGGGAGTAGCGGCGGCTGTTGCCACTATTGAAGCACTCTCTAAAGCCGCAGACGGAGGAGCCTCTACCACTGTCGTTTGTACTGCGGAGAACTCTCCTCAGCATTTTCTTAAAAAACTAAATGCTTTAAATTTTCTGGCCCATTTGTCTTCTAAACTACGTCAAAGTAAAAAAGGATTAGATGCCATTGCTCTTTTTAAGGAATGGGAAAGCATGAGTAGTGATGCAAACAAATCTCTAAGTTTAGATGAATACACTCAGTTAGAAAAAGCCCCTATCGCTCTATCTTCCTACAAAGAAACTCTGCTTTCTGCTGTTAGTCTTTTAGAACAATTTTTAATCCCCTCTGCTTTTGCTAAGTTTGAAACAGAGGAAATTACGAACCTTCTTGGAATAGGAGGAGGAGCGGCTCTCAACCTTAAAATTTTTGAAAAATCTATGAAAAAATTTACCAAGAGAATGATGGGAGATGCTGTTAATAGAGCTATCCTCTTTGGTTCTTTTGCGGCACTTGGGGGAACTTATAC
>JAGOVR010000015.1 GCA_018060635.1 Bacteriovoracaceae bacterium | reverse complement strand
TATCTCGTGGAGATAGGCGAGTTGCAGACCTCATTTATGGAGCATGGAAAAAAGGGGCACGCTTTGATGGATGGAATGAAACTTTCAAATATGATTTGTGGATTCAAACTATCGAAGAACTGGGTTTAAAAATTGAACCTTATTTAGGAACCATTCGCATGGATGGAAAACTGCCTTGGAGTCATATTGATGTAGGTCTCACCGACCGTTTTTTAGAGATTGAATGGAAAAAAGCTCTCGCGGACAGATCATCTCCTGCTTGTGGAAAGCCTGTGGGCTATCACGTGCATGACACCAATGTAGAAGCACATAATCGCAGTTTTGAAGAACAGAAAAAAAAGTTAGTGTGTTTTAACTGCGGGATTAAATGTGATTTACAAGGGATGATTAGTGAGAGAAAAGAATTTTTAACTAGTATGCAAGCTTTTAAAGATGAACTATATGTAAAACCTGAATTCAAAACCATTACAGAAAGAAGAGAGAAGCGTGGGCAAAATATTGGTTTTCGTTATCGCATTAATTTTTCTAAAATTGGAGCCTTAAGTTTTATATCACACCTTGATTTACAAAAAATTGTAGCGCGTATTTTTAAACGAGCGCAAATTGAAGTGCTTTATTCGGAAGGTTTTCACGAAAGACCTCTTTTTTCTTTTGGGCCAGCCTTAAGTTTAGGTATTAGCAGTTTGTCAGAATATTTCGATGTACGTGTGCCCGTTCAGTTTGCAGACCCTCATGCCCTGCTTTCTATTTTACAAAAATATTCAGAGGCAGGAATTTATTTTAATAAGATTGAGGAAATTTCTGCAAGTTCCCCTTCCATTCAAGAAGCCGCCTATGCTTTCGAATTCTTTATTCCTGTTAATAATCCAGAAAAAGTAGAAGAGGCCCTAAATGTGATAGAAAAGGCTCCGCAAATTCTTATAAAACGCTTTTCTCCTAAGAAAAACACCTATGAAGAGCGAGATATTAAACCTTTTCTTGGAAAACTCACAAAAACTTGTTTTAATATGGCAGAACCCATGGCCTCTCTTATTCATGAAGTTTCACCTTGTTTAAATAAAACAGGAATTCTTCTGACCAGCAAAGTGGAAGAAGGTACGGGTGTCAGACCTTCAGAGATCAGAGAATTTTTTGAATCTTTGGGGCTTGTAACAGAAAAACCTATTAAAATGGATGTTCTTATTCATAAGGCTTCCTAGAGGGAATTTTATGCTAACACCTGAGACCACAATTTCTTCCACAGAGCTTGATAAAAAATTAGATATTATTAAAAAATACAATTTAGATAAAGCAACGCTTCTGGATTTTCTCTATAACATTTATATTTCGCGTAAGGTGGATGATGCTGAAATAAAAATGAAAAAACAGTCCAAAGCTTTTTTTCAAATTTCAGGAGCTGGTCATGAAGGAATTTTAACGGCGGTCGCTAAAATTTTAAAACCTGCTTATGATTATTTTATTCCTTATTATCGTGATCGTGCTTTGTGCTTAGGTTTGGGTGTCACTCCTTATGAAATGCTCTGCCAAGCTAATGGTAATACAGGGGATACGGCCTCTCATGGTCGTCAGATGCCTGCCCACTGGGGTAATAAAAAGTTAAATATTATTACCAAATCTTCTTGTACGGGCACGCAATTTTTACAAGCTTGCGGTGTAGCGGAAGCAGGAAAATATTTACAAAAACATGATCTCGCACCTGTTCATAACAAAGATGAAATTGTGTACGTGTCGTGTGGGGATGGAACAACTTCCCAAGGAGAGTTTTGGGAAGGACTCACTACGGCTTGCGTGAATAAACTACCTGTCATGTTTATGGTAGAAGATAATGGTTATGCTATTTCTGTCCCTGTGTCAGTGCAAACACCCGCAGGTTCTATATCGCAGGCCCTTAAAAATTTTCCAGGGCTTAAAATTTATACCTGTGATGGAACTTGTCCTATTGAAAGTTATGCTGTTGTTAAAGAAGCTGAAAATTATATGCGACAAGGCTTGGGCCCTGTGCTTATTCATGCCACTGTCACTCGTCCTTATTCTCATTCACTTTCAGATGATCATAGTTTTTATCGCACCAAAGAAGATTTAGAAGCCGAAGCTAAAAAAGATGTCATTAATACGTATCCTACATTTTTAATGCAAGCAAAAATTTTATCAGTGGATGAAAATAAAAATATTTTAAAAGATGTGGAAGATGAAGTAAGTGAAGCTATGCAAAGGGCTATGGAGACTCCTTGGCCTACACTGGAAACAGTCACTCATCATCTTTACTCGGAAGTTGATCCCACCTCTGAAAAATTTTCTGTGCCAGCAAGCTTCAGTGGAAAAGATGATGTGCCTATGGCAGGGGGGTTAGGAAAAGTTCTCAAAGAAGAAGTAAGGCGCAATCCGCTCATTCGTGTTTTTGGAGAAGATGTAGCGGACTTTACCGATCTTGAAAAATTTAAAAATGCAGAACTTAAAGGCAAGGGTGGCGTTTTTAAAGTGACCAGTGGCGTGCAGAAAGTAGCGCATGAATTAGGAAGAGAGACGCAAGTTTTTAATTCACCGCTAGCTGAAGCTAATATTATCGGTCGTGCTATCGGTATGGCGATGCGTGGACTTAAACCTGTAGTTGAAATTCAATTCTTTGATTATATTTGGACAGCTTTCATGCAACTGAAAAATGAAATGGCCACTACTCGTTATCGTTCAGGTGGCGATTTTAAATGCCCTATGGTGGTGCGTGTTCCTATTGGGGGGTATCTCAAAGGTGGGGCTATGTATCACTCCCAATCAGGAGAATCCATCTATACGCACATTCCAGGGATTAGAGTGGTTTATCCTTCCAACACACTGGATGCTATGGGACTTCTACGAACAGCTATACGCTCAGATGACCCCGTCATGTTTTTAGAACACAAGCATCTTTATTATCAAGGTTACAATCGAAGTGCGGATCCAGGGGAAGAATTTATGATTCCTTTTGGGAAGGCCCGTATTGTGCGTGAAGGAAGAGATGCCACTGTTGTCACTTGGGGAGCACTTGTTCAAAAATCTGTTGAAGCGGCAAAAATTTTAGAAGAGAAAGGTTATTCTATTGAAGTGATTGATTTACGAACTTTGGCCCCACTAGATTTAGAAAGTATTAAAAAATCGTTGAAAAAAACTTCTCGCATTCTGATTGCTCACGAAGAAAATAAAACCTCTGGTTTTGCAGGAGAAATTTCAGCTCTTATCAATGAAAACTTTTTTGAATACTTGGATGCTCCTATTCTTCGTGTAACTTCTATGGATTCTCACATTGCCTATTGTCCAGCTTTGGAAGATATCCAACTGCCGCAAGTCTCACACGTGGTGGAGAAGTTGGAAGAACTTCTGAGGTATTGAAAAGAGCCGCTAGCACACCCAAGGATTAACACTAAAATTATTCAGAATCACTTAAGCAAATAAGAGCAAATACAATGAGTAGAATTGAGATAAGGAATTTAAGAACATCATTGCCCTTAGAGTATTTATTAACTCTAGCTTCAAAAGAATCAATGGCGGCTTGTTTTTCAATTTGTTTTAAAGAGACGGTCTTTGAACCGTTCAAAAATTCGGAAGCCAACTTAGCTGATTTTGTAATTGCCATTTAATTTATCCTGCTTAACATTAGAAGAAGATTTTATTATAGATGAAGAACAAAAAAAGTTCTCTTGGATATTTATTCTTAAAATTAATTTTACTTTTTTCCCTTCCTGACACCCTTACTCGTTTTATCCACTTATACCCTTCACGCTTCACTTTTCAAGTGAGCGTTACGGGTATACAGCACATTAGAGAGATTTTCCCAGTATGGAAAAATCAAACGTGAGGAGCATATCATTTTTTGGGTTGTGAGTTTGACTTCGATCTGTCACTTGTCCATTTCTTTTGTGGTCGCCTTTTGGTGGGTTTGTTGCCATAAAATCTCCCTTTGTAAAATATTAAGATTTGATTCTATTACGTTATAAAAACGGTTCAAGGGTATTGCTTAAAATGTAGACCCTTATGAGAAAAAGTTTCTAATTTTATTCCTACGGTGATATGTTCTTTGTCTTATTAAACTAAGCTTGTTTTGGACGGAATCATGAAACTTACTGATAATGAAATTCGGGATATTACAAAGCTTTTAGAATCAGGAAAACCTCTGCCTGAGAAATATCGTTTTTTACTTTTTGATGACAAACGTGAAGTGGAACTAGTCTGCAATGGAAAGACCAACGAAATTTTTCTGAAAAGAAAAAAGATCAAAGAGATATATCGTGATTGTATATAGTGCTACAAAAGAAGATTTTTGTCAGGATGTGATTCTTAATCGCATTGAGATAAAAATTGATGAAGCTGTTCAGAAAAATTTAGGAAGACGGACTCCTATCAATGAAATAAATTCATGGAAAAATTCCATGATGTATATGCATAATATTTTATCTGATAACGAAATCCCTATTGATGCTTGGATTTCCATTGAATATAAGATTCCTCAAACTTCTAAAAGGATTGACTTTATTTTGACGGGAAAAAATCAGCAAAAAAAAGACACCGTAGTTATTATTGAACTTAAACAATGGCAAGAAGCAACCAGAACTGATAAGGATGGGATTATTATAAGTTACGTGGGGAAGGCAGAAAGAGAACTCCCTCATCCTTCTTATCAGGCATGGACCTATGCCAGTCTTATTGAAGATTACAATTTTTATGTTCAAGAAAATAATATTAATATTATTCCCTGTGCCTATATTCATAATTCCAATATGCATGAATCTTTGTGCCATGTTTTTTACAAAGAATACCTAGATAAAGCCCCACTTTTCTTAAGGGATGATGTAGAAAAACTGAAAAATTTTATAAAAAAACATGTTAAGTATGGAGATAAAAATGACCTTATCTATAAAATAGACCAAGGAAAAATAAGACCCTCTAAAAGCTTGGCAGAGAAGCTTTCTTCTATGCTTCAAGGAAACAAAGAATTTCTCATGATTGACGATCAGAAAGTTGTTTTTGAAACAGCATTGTCTTTAGCTAAAACGAGTTCAGTGAAAAACAAAAATGTACTGATCGTAGAAGGGGGACCAGGTTCGGGGAAAACAGTAGTTGCAATAAACTTATTAGTGCAGCTAACTCAAGAACAACTTACCTGTAAATATGTAACTAAGAATGCTGCTCCCAGAGCTGTTTATGAAAAAAAATTAACAGGTTCTTTTAAGAAAAGTCATATTTCTAATTTATTTGTGGGCTCTGGCGCATTTACTGAAGTTGAGCCCAATACGTTTAATACACTTATCGTAGATGAGGCTCATCGTCTTAATGCAAAATCAGGTATGTTTAGTAATTTAGGAGAAAATCAAGTGGGTGAAATTATTTTATCATCCCACTTTAGTATTTTTTTTATTGATGAGGATCAGAAGGTAACTTTTAAAGATATAGGAACAAGCGATGAAATTGTAAAGTGGGCAAAAAAACAAAATGCTCATATTCATAAGCTCAAACTTTCGTCTCAATTTAGATGTAATGGTTCTGATGGCTATATGGCATGGTTAGATTATATTTTACAAATAAAAGAAACAGCCAATGAGAAAATTTTTGATATGGATTATGAATTTAAAGTTTTTGATAATCCTCAGGAAATGAAAGAAGCTATAATTCAGAAAAATAAAATAAATAATAAATCACGTGTAGTCGCAGGATATTGCTGGGATTGGATTAGTAGAGAAAATAAAGAACTATATGATATAAATATAGGTAACTTTAAAATTAAATGGAATCTTAGTGAACATGGAAGTAGTTGGATTATCCATGAAGAATCTATTAATGAAGCAGGCTGTATTCACACTTGCCAAGGTTTAGAATTGGATTATGTAGGAGTTATTATTGGCCCTGATTTAATAGCAAGGGATGATAAAGTTATAACTGATGGCATGAAAAGAGCCAGAACAGATCAATCAATTAAGGGTTTTAAAAAAATGCTTAAAGAAAATGAAATGCAAGCGTTAAAACTTGTGGATCAGATTATTCGAAATACATATAGAACCCTAATGACTAGAGGTATGAAAGGGTGCTACATCTATTGCACAGATAAAGAAACTTCTGAATATTTTAGAAAACAACTAAAGGTTTAGTTATGCAAAGATTAGATTTAGAGAAAATTGATAAAGAAATTTCTACTTTTGTTAACGAACGAGACTGGGATCAATTCCACTCTGTTAAGAATCTCTCCATGGCTTTAACTGCAGAAGCTTCGGAACTTATGGAAATTTTTCAGTGGCTTAAAGAAGAAGAATCTAATCAGATCCAACAAGATATGAAGAAAATGCTAGAAGTAAAAGATGAAGTAGCTGATATTTTTATTTATCTTTTAAGAATTGTTAAAAAAACAGGAATTAACATTGAAGAAGCTATTTTAGAAAAAATTAAAAAAAATTCTCTTAAATATCCAGTGGAGTTAGCCAAAGGAAATTCTAAAAAATATACCGATTTAAACTAGCAATAATTTCTTTACAAATTTCTTATGACTAAATTTTTTGTTGAATCTTTTTTGAACGGGTATCTCTAAAAAAATTGTCACAAGTTTTAAAGCTTCTTCGTTAGATAAGTTTGTATTCTGAGTAACACAAGTCACAAATTCTTCTTCTAAAGATGAAACCTGCCAGTCGTGCATATTGGCTAAAAAATCAGCAATAATTATTATTTCATTGTATGAAATATTTTTTTTCATAGGTTTGAATAAGATGAAAAAAACTTAATGTCTAAATGAAAAATTTTCTATTTTAAAATAATTCAATATTGAAAAATCTAGAGGATGCTTTGACTTCATATTGACTAGGTACTCTGTTTAATTTATTTTTCATATCGGAAAAATCTCTCTCATATGCGGTATGTTCGTGATACTCAATGGCTATGGGTTAATAATATTAAAAAAAGCATTTTAAAAAAGAGGAGCAAAGCTTAATCTTAAATAACTTTTTTTAAATATAATTAAGGATTGAAAATATAACTTCAAATACACCCACACTCAATTCCTAATTTATTCTTTACCAAACTGAAAATGGGAAAACTAAGATTGAAGTACGCTTGGAAAATGAAACGGTTTGGCTTACTCAAGAACAAATGGCGCCCCTTTTTGATAAGGGTCGTTCTACTATCGCTGAGCATATTGGAAATATTTTTAAAGAGAAAGAATTGAAGGAAAATTCAACTTGTCGGAATTTCCGACATACTGCGAGTGACGCTAAAAATTACGAAGTGTTACACTATGGCCTAGATATGATTATTTCCGTAGGCTACCGTGTTAAATCAGTGCGAGGAACTCGCTTTAGACAATGGGCCACAGAACGCCTTAGAGAATATATTGTGAAGGGATTTGTACTGGATAATGAACGTTCAAAAAATCCAGATCATCCCTTTGACTATTTTGATGAACTAGTAAGGCGCATTCAGGATATTATGCTCCTCACGTTTGATTTTTCCATAATGGAAAAATAATCTAATATGCTGTATATCCGTAACGCTTATTTAAGAATAAGAATAAAAATCACTCTTGCTTGTTATGAAAAATAGGGTAAAATAATAACAAATAAAGAGGTTTAAATTGACGCAAACAATTGAAATTAAAGTAAAAAATAGGGTGTATGGGTATGGTAGGGGGTGGGTCTTCTCTGCAAAAGATTTTTCTGACATAGCACCTGCTGAATTTATCCGAACTGGACTGCATCGATTAGAAAAAAAAGGTTTTGTAAGAAGAGTTATTCATGGTCTTTATGATTATCCCAAAGTAAGCAAAACAATGGGGACACTGCCTCCTAATATTGATTTGGTGGCCCAAGCTATGGCTCGAAGACTGGGTGTCAGTATTCAACCCACAGGGGCCTATGCGGCTAATCTCTTAGGTCTTTCTGACCAAGTTCCTGCAAAAAGAGTTTATCTAACAGAAGGTGAGTCAAAGAAAATTAACATCGGTAAAGTACAACTCATATTCAAAAACACTACACCTAGAAATATGAAAACGGCTGGAAAAGTATCAGGTCTAGTCATTCAGGCCTTAAAGTTTTTAGGTAAAGAACACATTGATCAAAAGGTGATAGCACACATAAAGAAAGGCCTAAAGAGAGAAGAGAAGAAAGTATTATTTTCAGATTCTCTCTTTGCTCCATCTTGGATTACAAAAATTATTAGAACTCAAATATTGGAAGGTTTTAATGGATAAATTTTTAACCTTCCCTGATCTTCAAAGAAAAGAATTATTTGAACAGGCGGAGGCTACTATTGGTCTTGCTCCTGATCTCTTGGAAAAAGATTTTTGGGTTTGTTGGACATTAAAGGAATTATTTTCCTTAGAAGAATTAAAAGAACAACTGACTTTTAAAGGAGGGACTTCCCTTTCAAAAGTATTTAACCTTATTAAACGTTTTTCTGAAGATATTGATGTTTGCATTGAAAAAAAATTCTTGGGAGTTATAGGAGAATTTGACCCTTCCAATGCAGCAAGTGCTAAAAAGGCTAAGGCCCTTATTGAACAGCTTGGAGATAAATGCAAAGAATATGTACAAGGTCGTTTGTTAAACTCTTTGCAAGATAATTTTAAAAAGAAACTTAAAGGACATGATTGGAAGTTACAAATTGGAGAAGAAGACAATGATGGGCAAACATTATTGTTTTACTATCCTTCTGTTTTAGAAAAAAAAGCTTCGACCTATGTAAACCGCTTCATCAAACTTGAATTTGGTGCTAGATCTGAACATTCTCCATCGGGTATGCATCAAATAACGTCTTATTTGGGAGAAGTTTATCCTCAAGTTTTAAATAAACCAGAAATTGAGATCAGAGTTTTAGATGCTGAAAGAACTTTCTGGGAAAAGGCCACCATTCTTCACAAATATGCTCACTATCCTATTGAGAAAGTAGTTCCAGCTAGGCAGTCTCGTCACTATTATGACTTTTATTGCCTTTTAAAATCTGCCGTAAAGGAAAAGGCCCAGTCAGATTTGAATCTACTTAAAAGAGTGACTGAACATAATGATATTTATTTCAAAGCCACTTGGGCAAATTATCTAACGGCCAAGAAAGGTTCGCTTAAACTTATCCCAGGGCAGAGAGTTCTGGATGATATGAGAAGAGATTATAGGAGTATGGAATCCATGCTGTTTGGAGAAATTCCAACTTGGGAGAATATTATCAAGACCATTTCTGATTTTGAGTCAGCGTTTAATACAATTTCCTGATTTGTGATTTCATCACATTTCACGTCCATGTTTTGTTTTCACAGCATCCACAGGTTTGAGTCCCTTAAGTGCAGGAACAGGTTTAAAAATCTAATAAAATATTTTTTAAAGGTCGTTTGCAGTTAACGCTATTGGGCCTGTATTCCAATAGTTTTCTACTTCGGCCCAGCTACGCCCTTGGAATCCCTTGCTTTTTAATTCAATTATTATGGCATCGACGATCATTGTGACATTAGGTTCACCATTGATGACACAAGCTAAGCAACTTTTACTTAACCAAGCTTTTTTAGGCTTTCCATTACTAGCATTGATGTAATCAATAACTTCTTTTGTGGCGATCTCTCTTTGTCGTTCTTCAAAAGTCCCCGTTCGTTCTGGTTCTGTATCTTCAGCAAAAACTAAAAAGGAGTAACAAGAAATAATACTTAAAATTAATAGAAACTTTTTCATATTTTTTCCCTTAGGATCTTATAAATTGTGCAAAAGATAACATGACTAGGATAAAAGGCAAGTTAGCTATGTAAAAGTTACAATGAGGCAGAAGGGACAGCATTAATTAAATTATTTAGGGCATAAAAAAAGATATTCAGATAAAGGATAGGGAGTCTTCTCTAGATTACAAAAAACAGCATATAATTTATGTTCTTTCTTTGCTTGGTTAGGAGTCAATAAGTAATCCACCCAATCAGTGATAGTGAGATCTTTAGTTTGATAAATAAGTGCGGTAAGGCTTGCTAAAAGTTCTCTTAAACTTAGAATATCCAGACTAGAATCAAGCATTTTCGATTGAATTTTTCTAAAAAACGTATAGTAAAACGCAGTGACATTTGAAGCGTAAGATCTTGGGTCTCGAGCGATAGCTCCCAAAGGCAGAATAAGATCTTCTCGTTCTTTTATAAACTGCCGAGCTTTTTTTATGAGGCTTATTTCAGGCATATTTTGATAGTACTCAGTAAAATATTCTACAGTTAAATTCTTTTCAAAATCAGAAAATAAAGAGCTTGATTTCACTCCTTGGGTGTCCACGATAAGGATATCTTCCAGTAAATAGAAAATAGCATTTTTATCGTTGTCATCATCATATTTATGTAAGCGTAGGAAGGGAAGATAGGTATGCAGAGCTATCATATAATCGGGGTGAGCTAAATAACCTGAGAGATGATAAAAATCATGGGCGGTGATAGAAGAGCTATATTTTTCTTTTTGAAATGGATTGGTACGTTTCTCAAGATAGATAGATTCAAATTCTTCTCCTATGAGATATCTTTTTTGAATTAAATTTTGAATGAAATCTTTAAAAGGAATAAATGAAATATCATCGATTAATTCAGCATAAAAAATATGTCTTCGATCTTTTGGTGCAACTTTTTTTATAATTTCTTGATTGTAATAATCAATAATCTTTGCCACATGAAATTGAATCCCTTGAGTGGGGTCAAAATGAGGAATAGCTGGCAGAAGAGGATGTAGTCCATGCTTAGTGTCTAACTGAGAAAAAGGTCCTGTAGAGTGCTTAGGATCTTTAAACAAACTTTGAAATTCAGTGTATCCATCTAGAAAACCTGGGCCCAAAGGGAGCATTTTTTTGATGCAAGAACTTGGGGGAAGGTCAGAATTATTAGCAAAGATATTAAAAGAAAAAAAGAAGAGGACCCACAAAATAGTTTTCATGATGATTTTCATGGTTTGCCATCATATTCAAAGTTTTCAAGAAAAGAATCTTTTTTCTCAAAAAAGTGAAAAAATTACCTACAAAAACACCGTAACATCTCCCTTTAGGGAGATGTTACTCCTTCCAACTCTTCCAGTAATCCTTATTTTTGATTTCTTCAAAATAAGCGGTTTTTTCCAAAGGATAGCGAGTATCCACCATCACCGCAAATTCATTGGTAAAAGTTTTATCATTGGCCGCTTTGAAGGCTTTAGGGTGCGGGCCATGGTGAATACCTTGCGGATGAAAAGTAAGAGAGCCTGCGCCCATATTGTCACGACTAAAAAAATCACCTTCGTGATAAAAAATAACTTCATCATAATCAATGTTGGAGTGAAAGAAAGGAACTTTTAAGACTTCTTCTTTGGTGTCTTCTAAAGGACGGGCCACAAAAGAGCACACCACAAAATTTTGACACACAAACATGGTGTGACCTGAAGGAGGAATGTGATAGCGATGACTCATGATAGGGCAGTAATCATAGATAGAAATTTTCCAAGGATATAAAGATCCTTTCCAACCTTTCACATCTAAAGGATTAAAAGGATAAGTGACAGTGCTTATTTGCCCTGTTCGTTTAATTTCTACTTTATATTCTTTTAAATTTTGCTCAGAGCCTAGAGCCGCTTCAGGAATGACAATAGCAGTTTGGTCATAGAGGGCATTGGGCCCTAAAATACCGCGCGAAGGTTGTTCAAATTCAGAAGATGATTCTACTTTTAAAATTTTACTCTCACTATGTATAAAAAATTTATAAGTAGTGCCTCTGGGAATAATAAGATAATCCCCTTTTTTATATTCTATCTGCCCATAAGTTGTTTCTACTTTGCCTGAGCCTGCATGGATGAAAAACATTTCATCACTATCCGCATTTCTAAAAAAATGACTAAAGTTTTTATCATAGACTCCTACGGAGATGCGTACATCTTTATTAAAAAGTAATTCTAAAAAAATATTTTTCTCTCCCTTGTCAGAATAACACGTAGGCAAGCATTCAGGTTTAAGTTCTCCATGAATATCACTCCAACCTGTAGGCTTCTGAGTATGATAGAGGTGACTGACTCTGCCAAAAAAACCTTTACGCCCATGTTCTTCTTCAAAAAGACCTTCTGGAATTTTGACGTGAGCTTGCTTAGTGTGAATGCCACTTTCTTTAAAACTTTCCATGAGAGCTCCTCTGCATTGCATATGTTTTATCAAATAAAGGTAAGATTTTATCTAAAGCAGAAAAAAGATGATCCATCTCTTGCGGTGTTCCTAAAGAGACTCGTACGTATTCAGGCATATTATTCCCTTTGAGTGGGCGAATAATAACACCCTGATCTAAAAGTCTTTCATAAAGTTCTAAGCTTGCTTCACTACTTCCTGTAAAAAAACTTACAAAGTTAGTGGCAGAAGGAGTGGGAGAAAAATTCTTATTTTTAAGATAAGTGATAAGCCTCTCATATTGAATTTTATTATTTTTAAGCATCTGTTCTACATGGTCATGATCATCAAGTGCTGCTAGTGCGGCGACTTGAGCGAGACGATTTGGTTCAAATGGTAATTTTACTTTGTGTAGATGTGAAATCAAATCTTCATGGGCAAAACCATAGCCAATACGAAGTCCCGCTAGTCCATAAGATTTAGAAAAAGTTCTAAGAGTAATCACATTGTCATAGCGATAGTGCATAGAATCTGGATAATCCTGATGTTGTTGTGCAAATTCAAAATAAGCCTCATCTAAAATGACGAGGCAGTGTTTAGGAATCACATCCATCAAATAATCAAATTCTTTTTTATTAATATAAGTTCCACTGGGGTTATCAGGATTAGCGATATACACAATTTTGGTTTTATCTGAAATGAGTTTTGCCATAGCCTCCACATCGTATCGCATATCTTTCATGGGCGAGGTTACAATTTTTGCTCCAGAACCTTTGGCCAGAATAAAAAAAGTAATAAAGGTATTTTCACAAGTGACAACTTCATCACCAATTTGAATAAAAGCTCTGGCAATATTTGCCATAATACTGTCACTTCCCGCTCCCAAAATAATATTTTCTGTTTTAAGTTTAAATTTTTTTGCTAAAGCAGTTTTTAAAGCAAAGGAACTAGAGTCAGGGTAGAGATGAATATCTTGTAAACTTTTTTCGATAGCTTTTAAAGCTAACGGCGAGGGACCAAAAGGATTTTCATTACTAGCAAGTTTCGAAATGTGCGTGAGATTTTTTTCTCGTGCCAGTTCTTCAATAGGTTTTCCTGCTTGGTAAGGCTTAAGATCTAAAATATGTTGTGGGACTAACGTTCTTGTCATAATTGATAACCTCACTTATGCGCATAGCAAAAAAAGTTCTCTTTTATGTAGCATAAATGAGCTTAAGGTACAAAAAGAATCTAGGCTTTTTTAAGAGGGAAGGATATAAAAAGAAAGTACTTTTTTCAAAAGGATGGGTCATGGAAGTTTCAGGTCTTTTAAAAGGCAAAAAAGCTCTTATTTTAGGTCTTGCTAATGACCGCTCTATTGCTTGGGGAATTACACAAGCTTTTGCAAGAGCAGGAGCACGCATAGGCCTTACTTATATGAATGATCTTTTGAAAAAAAGAGTAGAGCCTCTTTCTCAAGAAATCACGACTGATTTTTTATGTGAAATGGATGTAACCAACGATGATCACTATCCTCAACTTAAAAAAGTCATTGAAGAAAAATGGGGAACCTTTGATATTTTAGTTCACTCATTGGCCTTCGCTGACAAAACAGATTTAGCGGCTCCTTTTTCTGAGACTACTCGTAAAGGATTTGCTCTGGCTTGTGATATCTCTGCTTTTTCCTTGGTAGGTCTTTGCGGTACACTTAAAGATATTATAAATCCAGAAGGCTCCGTCATGTCTCTTACTTATTATGGTTCACAAAAAGTAGTGGGGGATTATAAAATTATGGGTGTAGCTAAAGCCGCACTAGAAGCAAGTTCTCTTTATCTCGCCGCTGACCTTGGTCCTAAAAGTATTCGCGTGAATTGTATTTCCGCAGGTCCCATTAAAACACTAGCGGCATCAGGTGTTCCAGGTTTCAGAGATATTTTAAAAGACGTAGAAGAGCGCGCTCCTTTACGCCGTAACGTGACTCCTGATGATGTGGGAGGAACTGCTTTGTACCTTGCTTCAGATCTTTCGAAAGCTGTGACAGGACAAATTCTTTATGTGGATTCAGGGCATTCTACTGTTGCCATATAATGTCTCAATTCCAAAAAGAACATTTAGAGAAAATAAGAGAAGCTTTAATTCTTTTTAATGACCAAAAATATTGGGAATGCCACGAAGTCTTAGAAGATTTTTGGATGGAAGATAAAACAGATCCTATCCATTATCTTTACTGGGTTATTATTCAAGTGGCCGCTAGCATGATTCACTACAGAGAAAAAAATCTTATAGGGGCCCATAGTATGATAATGAAGGCTCAAGAAAAAATAAAAAAAATCGAAGAGCATCATTTGGAGTCAGAATTTTTGAATAGATCGTTAGATTATAATCACTTCAAAAAGATGGTCTTAGCAGTTCCTAAAGAATGTGGTTTGAACGATTTTGAGAGTCTTTTTAATTTTCGTTTTCCTAGTATTTGATTTTATCACTTTTTTTGTCCCATTCTAAAAAGACTTCATAAGCTTTTTCTTGCATGATCTGCTTCATAGGAATTTTTCTTTGATCTATGGGTTTTGCAAATTCTTCATAGATAAAAAGATCATCAAATTGAATAGAAGCGGCATCTTTTTTAGAATTAGCATAATAGAGATGATCAATGTGGGCCCAGTAAGTGGCAGAGAGGCACATAGGACAGGGTTCACACGATGTGTAGAGAGTACAGCCACTTAAATCAAAAGTTTTAAGGTTGGCGCAAGTATTACGAATGGCCATCACTTCAGCATGGGCGGTAGGATCATTGATAGAAAAAACCTGATTCCATCCTTCACCCACAATTTTATCATCTTTCACAATAACCGCACCGAAAGGGCCCCCTTTATTTTGGCGCATATAAATTTGAGAAAGTTCAATAGCACGAGACATAAAAATATTATTTTTCATGAATTATCTTTATCTATTTTATTTTTAATAGGCAATACATAGGAAAGGATAAATTTGACCACAGCCTGCAACATTGGTACCAGAAGTTGATTTAATTTGAGAGCTATTTCCGAGTTGCCCAAAAGGGCCAACAGGACTGCCCACACTGGTTGTCCAAGCATTACAAGTCCATGTCAAGGCGTCGATACTGCCATCTGGTTTACTTCCAGACCACCATAGATTACTTCGAGAAGTTATAATATTTGATACTGAGCCATTTAAAAAATCTGTCCAACTATTTGAAACGAATTCTCCTGTATTCATGTAAAGCGGCCTAGAGGTTGAAAAATAAGAATAGTGATTAGGAATATCTTTCATTTGGTTATTTACATCAACACTGATAAGTCCTATCGCATGACTATATTGGCTGGGAAGACCCATTGTTCCTAGAGCTATTCGGCATAAATTATTAATACCAGCTATGCCACCTAAGCCTCCTTTAGAAGTTCCACCTTGAAAAATAAAGTTAGGCATATCGGCAAAATTAATATTAAAAGTGTAAGTGGCACTACCATCAATAGGAGCTATGTGAGAAGTAAAGGCGGCATTAAGAAATATAAGTTCAATACCTAGGACACTGTCATGAGATTCGGTAGAAATTGCAGTGGGAGTTCCTATGATACGAAGAGTGAGTTGCGTTGGTGTATCAACTTGAATATTTAAAGTTAATCCTGCAGGAAGTGTTTGAGAGAGAGTGTAGTCTGTATTTAAAACCAAACTTGTTTTTCCAAAAGTTCCACCAGATAAAGTGAGAGTTTGAGTAGTTAGAATAGGAGAATTAGCAGTAAATGGGTCAAAATCTTCATCAAAATCTACACCAGAAGAGCTTAAGTGGTAATTATCCAAATAGTTAATTCCAAAGATGAGAGATTCACTTCCATCAGTAGGAATATGACCTGAGGTAAAAGCAGTCGAGAGAAAAGAAAATTCAATATTTTGTAGGCTATCACTTAGATTATGAGAGGCAGGAGCACCAATCAAATTAATAGTAGCTTGACGAGAATTCTGAACAGATACGAGTAAAGTTACTCCTGAAGGGAGTGGTGTGCCACTTAGTTGATAATCAATATTTGCAACCAGAGTCCCAGTATGCGCAAATGTATCTTGCGTAAGAGTGACATCAATGGTGTTGCTACTGGTTCCATTTAAGGTGGGATAGTCTTCGTTAAAATGAGAGTTATTATAGGAGATAGAGTCAAGAGAAGAGATAATCTCAGGTGGTAAGCCTTGCGATGGTTCTGTAATAACAAAGCTTTTGCCACAACTTACTAAAAGAATGAATAATAAAATAAAATAATTCCAACGCATTAAAGAATCTCCTTTTTCCCTTTTTTATAATAGCAAATTTAAGAGAGAAAAAGTAGGTAGGCATAATTTTACTAGCTACTTTTAGGTACTTAGACGGATATAAATGAATTAAGCATGAGGTCTTCTACTGTGAATTGAGTAGAAGTTCTTTTTTCTAAGTTCTTTATTTGGATTTGCTTTTTTTGAAATTCATCATTTCCAATGAAACCCATGAATTGAGTACGGTGTTTCCCTGTGAGCGTAAGCAGTTTTCCTATTTTAGTAGGCTCTAACACAAGCATGACGTTTAAATTTTTTTTGCGTAAAATTTGGGCTATCTGCAAAAGAAGACTGTGAGCTTCAGGAATGTCAGACGCTAAGATAAAGTCTAAAGATGATTGTTTAAAATCAGGTAATAAATGGTGCACTTCTAAAAAATCTCTTAAAGTGACATCTCCTAACCCAAAACCTACTCCTGCTAAAGGACCTTCTCCAAATATTTCAAGTAGATTACCATAAGCACCGCCTCCACAGAGGGCCCTGCGATTCTCAGGATGTTTATCAAAAGCTTCAAAGACAAAACCAGTATAATAATCCAGTCCTCTCACGATAGAAGGGTCAAAAGAGAAATAATCATTAAGATTTAATTCTTCAAAAAAGTGAGTCAATAATTCAAAACGCTTATTAGCCTGATCTAAATTAAATTTTAAAGTAAAATCTTTAACATCAGAAAAGCTTTTTAGAGCAAGATAATCATTTAAAATATCTCGTTGTTTCGGTAGTAAATTAAGTTCTTCTAACATGGCCTGGAGTTTTGTAGGTTCAACTTTTTTTGCACGGTCAACAATTTTGTAAAGCTTATGTTTGGCCATGTCATCTAATTGCATTAATTTTAAAAAAACATCATCTACAAATTGACGATCATTCAGCACAATTCCAAAATGAGCATGATTTGCTCCAAAATTTTGAAAAAGAGTGACAATGATTTGTAAAATTTCTAATTCTCCTTGATTTTCAGGAGCACCAAAAATATCACAATTAAATTGCCAATGTTCTCTCAGACGTCCCCGTTGTGGTTTTTCATAACGCATGAGATTGGGAATACTATACCAACGCAGTGGTTTGGGTTGTTCTCTATAAATCTGCGCAATCATACGAGCGACAGTTGGAGTCATTTCAGGGCGAATAGCGACATGGCGCTCTCCTCGATCCACAAAAGCATAAATTTGATCGTTGATTAGTTCTTCTCCTGATTTAGCTTTATACAGTTCCACTTCTTCTAATAAAGGACCATCGTAAGGTTCATAACCAAAGCTTTCAGCTGTTTTTTGCATAATAGAAAAAAGATAGTTTTGAATTCTTTTATCTTCAGGGAAGAGGTCACGACAGCCTCGGTAAGGTTTTTTATCTATTTTCATGTTTATTCCTTTTAGTTTCTTCTTTCATAGCAATTATTGCAAAGGATTGGAAGAGGGAACCCACTGTTTGGGTGTCGATGGAAGAGCAGATTTCTCCTGAGGGGTATCTAATGATTCAATAGGATCTTTTTGCTGAATGATTTTAGGGGGTGCAGTAGGAGCAGGTAATTCTTGGGCAGGTGCTGGTTCCAGAGCATTTGGAAAATCAAAAATTCTAAGATTATTCTCATTAGTTTTTTTCAAAGTAGAGCTTAAAAGATCTAAATTTGCGGTAATATTTTCAAGAAAAGTAAGACTCTTTTTTTTAAGATTTTTTTCAAAGGCTATTTTATCTTGAGAGATAAAGGAATTATACCAATATGAAAGTAATTTTAATTTATTTTCTAGTCGTACATAATCAGCGTCATTTTTTTTCTTTAAAAAATCTCTTTCTTTATAAGTAGGATTTTCTTTTATTTTCTTAAGGTCGCTGATAACGGCATCTATGATAATTTGTGAAAAAAGATGATATGTTTTTTTAGCCCCATCCCATTTGAGGATTTCATCATTCAAAGTTTCTAAAGATAGAAGAGAGGTCACTCCTTTTTCAGTAGTCTCTAAAACTTCTTTATAGAAAAGACTTTTTAGCATAAAAAAGAAAAGATCTTTTGGTATTTTTTGATACGCTGACTCTAGTTTTTGAGCTTGTGATTTAATGAGAAAAGATTGGGGAGGAGGAGAGTCTTGCAGGAAAGAGAAGAGACTTTCAATTTCTAGTGGAAGTGTTTGTGGAATAACTTTAAGATTTTGTGCCTTAAGGTTTAAAATAAAAAAAGTTATAAGAAAAAAGGTATATTTTTTCATAAAGTAGTTCCTAGCTGATCATCTTTGAAGCTAGTGCCTTTAACGATAAGAAGCTTGCCTCTGTAAGGAGTAATAATTTTCCCATCGATAAAGATAAGTTGAGTTAAGGAACCTAAATGAGACAAAATTTCAACTTGCTTGGTGACAGGGTCAAGACGTGCCACATCCGTTTGAACCAGAGGAAGTTTTAACTCTTGAGAGATACTTTTAATAAAGTAAATTTTATGATCTTTTTCTTCGCAGATAAGATGACCTAAATCATTGAGTTTAGAGCTGTAAAGAATATTTTTTTCCTTAGAATTAAGCGTTTCTACAGGAAAAGAAAAAATGGAACTTCCTTTAAGATTATCATCAATACCTAATTCTCCCGCAATAATTTTATCTTTTAAAAGACATAATTCTAACTTGGTATTTTTGTGGCTAGCTTTGTAAAAAATTTGGCTACGAGCTACTTCATCAGGATTTATTTGTTCTAGTTTTTTTTGTGCTTCGGCGAGAGGATTGAGAATATAAAGAGTGGCATAACCTTCTTTGCTGAAGTCACTATAAATAATATGCCGAGAGCTAGGCATAACAATCTCAGGAATAAAATAATCATTGCCTGTGCTCAGGAGAGTTACAGAATAACTTTGACTTGCAATGAGTGATTTCCAATATAATTTTTTAAGATGGGGAACATAATAAGAAATCCACGTATCATCTAAGTGTAATTTTGCATTAATGCCTTCGGCAATAAAACGAACATCGGATTTACCAAAAGCCGTCACATAAATTTTCGCAGTTTTACGCATACGATTATTTTTAAAATAATTTTCGTAATGCTCTATAATTAAGTTTTTACGATGATGGGTTCCAGACATGATAAATCGACTTTCAGCGTCTCCTTTCAAAAGAGAGATATTGGCATAATTAGTAGATAAGATAAGTTCTCCTGAAAGTTTTTGGAAATAAGTAAACTTAGCATCTTCAGAAAAATAACGAATATTACGGATAGATTGTTTAGTTAAAAGTTCTGGTAGATTGGCCCAGCTCAGAGTTGACATGAGTGTGAATAAAGTTGTGATAAATTTATTCCAAGGCATACAAACTCCATAAAGTTAAAGGATGAATGTCTTGATAGTTTTTGACCGCAGAAAAAAGATATTGGAAGTGAACAATACGAGGCATAGCTAGCGATTCAATAGAAGTATGGAGAATAATTCCTTGAGCTTTCTCTCCTTGTTCAACAATACCTGAAATAATAAAAGGCATAGCCTTGCAACCACCTAGGGCGTCTCTTTTAAAGTGAAAAGGTAGAAGATCTTCGGCGCAACCTACACCATGGACTAAGGTTTTTTTGTTACCTGAAAAAATAAATTTAAGTTCAGAAAAGTTAGTAATTTCTTTAGATTTAAGTAGTAGTTTTTTATGCAAGAGAGATTGAATAGAATATTGCTCAGTTTTTAGATTAGTAGGAAGATAATCGAAGTGAATATTTCCTTGATATTTTATACCAGAGATTTCTTTTTGATTGTTTATAATTTTTTTAGGACAAAAAGTAGCCGTACAATTTTTTTTATCATAAAGAGCAAAACAGCCAGTGCGATATTCTAAGAGCAAAGGATTAAAAGAAGAGCTTTCTACGATTTCACATTTAATAGGCTCAGAGCTTCCAAGCATTCTACTGACAATTTTCCCTAGTATTTTCTCTTCAGAAAGAAGGCTCTCAGGGTTTGTTCCCCAAAGGCTGGCATGACATTCTTGTGTTCGTAGAGCTTTATTTTCAAAACAAATTTTTAAATCCCAAGCACTCCGAATAGATTCAGGCTCTACTAAGTCGCTAAAAATTTTAGAATCATTAAAAGCACAGCTAAAAGGAAAATCAGCTGATTTTTGTGGTTGTTTAAAAAAAGAATAAATACGAGCTGTGTTAACTAATGCTTCATTATCAATCAGAGCTGGGCAATCATCTATTCCTTTTTTGATAACAGAATTTTTTAAGGAAAGAGACAGATTTTCACAGTTTTGGTGAGGAAGTAATTCCGCAGGGTGAGAAAAAGAAAGAGCATGACAACTTTCAGGATTTTCTTTGAAGTTTTTTAAACAATTAGAA
>JAGOVR010000102.1 GCA_018060635.1 Bacteriovoracaceae bacterium | reverse complement strand
GACGTCTTTCATTAGCTAAGTAACTCGGTTTCTGGCAGAAAAAGAAGTTTCATAGGGGGGGTAAACTCGTGAGCGTAACGGCTTTCAACCCAATCACAATTAAATCGACTCGATTTAAAAATAAGCTGTCCAGGCTCTTCTTTTAGCCGTGCAGACTCAATCCAGTTGGTATAAAGCGTTTCGCCTAGCTTCTTTAAAACGGCTTTTCGGAAAGACTTGCAGGCTTCAGATTCCTCTAGAGTCTCAATCCGATCAAAGCAACTCTCTCCTTCCCACTTTTTAAGGGATACGTCTTTTTGTAATCTGTTTTTGATCGTTTCAGGAAGCGCCCACTCTTCCTTCACTGCTTTTTTTAAATACGCGACTGGGTTTTTAATAGTATTATTAGGAATGGATAATTCTGATTCACAAAAATCTAATGCATTTTTAATTCGAGTCAAGCATCCATACGTGGAAATCAATTCTTCTGCGGTGTGACTGTTTACAAATTTCTGAAGTCTTAGAAGAATAAGATTTTTTTCTTCTGTCGTCTTTTGAGAGGGGGCTTCGCTGACTTCTAAAAAGATAGGCTCACTTGGGGCATACTGTGGAATTCCTGATTTTTTTTCTATGGTAAAGGTAAGCGTTTGAATTCTTTTTTTTGGGCCTCTCCTTTCTTCAAAAGTCACATGAATATCTGATTTTTCATTTATTTCTTTTAGTGCTGGCTTTAAAACCTGGGATTTAAAATAACGATATTTTTCAGAATAAGAACTCGTATCTAACGCCAAAAGTTCTAGGAGCTTTTCATAGCTAAGGGTTACTCCTCCATGACCGGACTCTTTTTGTGTGGAAATTTCTTCACACATGGCTTCCCACAAGGGTAAGGAATGCTTGTTTTGAAAATCTTTTTGATACTCTAAGTTTAACTGAGCATAGAGGTGTGGCTTAAAAAAGATATCCCGGACGTGCTTGCTAACCGTATATCGTATGGATCCTTTTTCCAAAGAGATGCTTGATAAATAGGGGGATTGGCCTATCGTTTTATGTCTCTTATCCTTTTGCAGAACGTTCCACTTTATGGGTATTTTGGATAGTTCGAACATGCTTTTTTTCAAATCATCGTTAAAGGATCTGTTGGTTTCTTTATATCCTAGAGAGATCATTAGGTCCCTTATGGATAGTTCGTGGACATCATCGCTGACATCCTGATACGCATTCTTTAGGAGTGTATTGATTGCCTTTCGTTGAAGGAGGGTTAATGGAGCGCTAGAGTGAACGGCTAGCGTACTTTTAAAAAGGATTGATTTTTTTATGCGGTGCAAAAATATCTCCTCGACCAAACGTCTACCCACCGGTGCACAGAAACGTTATAAAAAACCAACAAAAAGGTGAGTTTTTTTATAACGCTTTGGCAGCTTCTCCTGAGAGTGTTTCCTGTTTGTTTTAACCCTTAACTCTTTTTGAGGACGGTGTTTTATGAAACAGAATTATCTCGTCGCGGATCTTACGACACTTTGCATTTATACACTTTTCAATGGCCTGCTTCACTTTCCACTCCCATTAGTTTTACATTTAAACACCTTACAATCAAGATTACAAAAAAGCTACTATTTTTTACAAAAAAAGAAAAATATTTTTTATATTTTATAGTGAGCTATTTAAAATCGCCTAAGAACAAAGGGTTTACGAGTATGATTTATTTCTGTTCTCCGCAATAAAATGTTTCATTTTTGTAATTCGATCCCTTGATTTTAAGAAAAAGAATATTAAATTGTAAGAATAAGATAAATTTAATATATTAATATTCGACACTATTAGGTATTTTTTTTACAGAAGAGAGAAAATGACAAGCGCTCTAATTAATCAGATTACTCTGCGTATGAAGGAAAAGGGATTTTCAATTAGATCCCTTGAGATGACGTTAAACACAAAGCCAAATGCAGTTCGTCATGTCTTAGATGGAATGACTGCAAAACCGAATATCTATTTGATCGAAGCAATCGCAAAGGTGCTTCAGTGCACATTACACGATCTATTAAATGACTCTGCTTACGAAGAAACCTTAGTTGCAGAAAAGATAAAAAAAACGCTTAATTTTTTTGTGAAAGATATCGTAGAAGGGCGTAACCAAGAACAGACGTCCAACCCCGAACGAGTCGTTTCTGTTGAAAATATTGATCTTTTGAAAGAGTGCTTTATTTTTGTTGTAGATCGAGCAAATCCTGACCATTTCGACTTTAAAAAAATAAAAAATATTGCTTATGAAGTTTATAAATTTTCAATGGAGAAAAATAATCAGACCCTTGATATAAACTTTGCAGAATGGGAAATGAAAAAACATATAAAATAATACGATATAAGAATAATAGGCCCATCTTTATTCTAGAGATCAAGATCTTATGAATGATGTCTATTTCCTCAATTGAATCTTAAAAATCTGTCGCGGATCTTACGACGGTTCGTCGCGGATCTTACGACGTTTACTCTAAAATATCAAAAATCCGTCGCGGATCTTACGATGGTTTGTCGCGGATCTTACGACGGTTCGTCGCGAATCTTACGACGGTTCGTCGCGAATCTTACGACGGTTGAATTCAAATGAGCCATTAAAATCAAGCTTTTCAAGAGCCCCTTAAACTTATAAACTTATAAACTTATAAACTCTCTCTCTAACGAGGAATTTATTCATTAAAAATGTGAAGATGAAATTGGGCCTTTACGAAAAAACGAACAAAAGAGAGGGTGGCAAAAACAAACCAATTGACTTTTGAGGTGTGTCTTGTAGAATCCTTGAAAATGATAAATAAAAAAGCATTGAGGAATGGGTCCTTAGTGCTTTTTTATTTTTATGAAGAGGATTTTATGAATTTTAAGTTGTTAGCGTCGACGAGTTTGGTTTCTTTGTTTTCGGTGTATGGGGCTGCGAGTCCAAGTGGTGGTGAAAAAATTTCAAAAGAGCGTTTTTTTGAGTTGGAGCGGAGTACCGCAAAAAATTCGGAAGATATCTTCAGAATGAATGTAGGAATGCAAGAATTTTTTAGACGAATTGACGATTCTTTAACGCAGCTATCTCTACGTTCTTTTCAGATGGAAGGTGCCGTGGGGTCAGTTGAAAAAGATGCCGCTTCTGTCTCTAAGCAACTTGATCAACTTAGAGAAGATTTTCGTGCTCTATCAATCCTTCGGGAGACGTTGGAAGCTACTACGATGAGAGTAAGATCTGAAAATAGTTCCAGAAACGAAGAGCGATTTGAAAACTTAACTCGAGAATTAGGAAATTTGAACGCCAGAATAGCCTGTTTTAATCAACAAAAAAAAGAGGAAGAGGCTCCTTCGGAAGAGGTTCTGAAGTTGGATACCGAAGAAAAAGATCCTCTAAAAAATCCTATATCTGCAGTTGATCTTTTAGCGCATTTAAATTCTATTGCAATTGGAAATGATAGAGCTAAAAAAGATTTGGCCGTTTGTTTTTCTCAACAGTTGAAGCGCGCAAAAAAAATTATAGAAATAAGAAAAGCCGCTAAAGAAAAAGATCCTCAAAAACCGATACAAGAAGAGCCTAAAGATCCTGCGCAGCGTATCTTTGTAATTGGAGAAAGTGGCAGTGGAAAAAACTATTTGATTGAAGAAGCTGCTAGAAAAACAGGACTTCCTTTTATACATATAGATGCGAGCGTTCTAACTGCTGCGGGATATCAAGGGTCCAAAATAGACGTCGAGCTTGCCGGGCTAGAAAAGGAGGATTTAGGTGAATTTGGAATTGTTTTTTTAAATGAATTCGATAAATTGTCTTCAAGGGCTAGTGGGCCTAAAGAGGGAGTTGGAGGAGCAACGGCTCAGAATCAATTACTAACCTTTTTAGAAGGGGCCGATAGCATAAAGAAATTAAAAACAAAAAACCTACTTGTAATTGCAGCGGGAGCTTTTTCCCATATTAATAGAAACGGAAGAACAGAGCTCACAAAAAAAGAGCTGCAAGAAGAGGGGGGAGTGCGAGCAGAAGTTATTGGACGATTTTCGCTTATTCAACTGGATTCGCCATCGAAAGAAACCTTTATAAGATGGTTAGAAAACCCAAATCAACCTTTTCAGCGTCACATTAAAGACCTCAAAGAAAACTATAAGATTGAAATTAAATTTGGGCAGGCTAATTTGCTAGATTTATTGGCTGATCGATTATCTAAATCGTTATCTAAGACAAACTTCAGACATGGAAAAGATATTGTGGATGGGGCTTTCGCTCGGATAGCTAGGCCCAAGATTTTGGAAGAATCCATGATGGAGGCTTTTAAGGATATTCCTCAGTTGGTTCAGGTACAAGAACGAGAAGGAAGAACTATTTTTACCATAAAAAATATCGATTTTTTTGTAAAAGAAGAAACGCAAAAAACGCCTGAAGAAAAGCTGAAAATTTCAATGCAAACCGACGAGTACCGAAGCAAGGTTGACGAATACGCACAAGATCATCAATCGAAAAAAGATGCTGACGCCTTGGCTAGCAAAGCATTTAGAGAAAAAGATCAGCAGAGAAGGAATGAGGAAAAAGAAAGAGATCTTCGCGCGCAGAAAGAGGCTGAGAGGCTCGTTCCTTGGGTGCCAACAGCTAGCTGGTCTTATCAAGTAGTAGCGCAAACCTCTCTGTCTGTCGTTGTTGGAGGCATCATAGCTCTACTTATTCCAGCACTAAAGCAAAAATAATCATCCAAGGAAAAATTCATGAAAAAACGATTTTTACTCGTATCAACTGCGTTAATAAACCCTATCTTTGCATCAGACTCACTTGTTTTAGTGAATTCTCAAACTTCTTTGGCCTCGCAACCGATGAAGATTCCCGATGGGGCTTATCTTAATTCATCAGAAACAATTTTAAAAGTTGATACAAGCCTATCCGTCTCACCCACTAAAGGAACATGGTGGTCGCCTTTTGCGTATACTGCTCGAGAATCAGCAAAAGATATTCATAGGCTTGTGGACCAGTGTCGTTTTTTTAGAAAAGCTGTCACTTCAAAGCTAACCTTGTGGAAGGAGTATTTAAAAAAAGGTCAGAAAGCGTCTTCTTTTAAAGAAGTTCGAGATCTGGATTTAGATGAAGAGCTTAAAGCAACTAAGCTTGATGAGAAGAAGCTTAACCTAGTAACAGAAGCGCTCTATCTCTATTACGATCATGTAAAGTCTAAGGATGGCAACAAAACGTTACCTACGGGAGCTCAAATCGAGGCTATTTTTACGTCTATTTCTTATGAAACGAATGTCCTTCTCCAGCTTAATACTGGTGAAGGAAAAACATATGTAAATGCTGTTTTAGCC
>JAGOVR010000014.1 GCA_018060635.1 Bacteriovoracaceae bacterium | reverse complement strand
CGTAATAATACGTTCATTGGAAGGAATAAATCCTGCTAAGACATTAATGAGAGTAGTTTTTCCTGATCCTGTACCACCACTCACAATAATATTACGATGAGCTTCCACAGAAATGCGTAAAAAATCCGCCATCTCTTGTGTTAATGATCCATAGTTTACTAAATCTTTATAAGTTAAAACTTTATCGGGAAATTTTCTGATGGTAACTGTACAACCATCAATAGCACAGGGAGGAATAATAGCGTGCACTCTAGACCCGTCGGCTAGCCTAGCATCCACGTAAGGAGTTTTTTCATCAATACGTCTGCCAATAGGGGCCACAATCCTTTCAATAACATTAAGAACCTGACGGTCACTGGTAAAAGTAACTTCTGATAGTTTTATTTTCCCCGCTTTTTCAAAATAAATTTTATCAGGTCCCACCACCATAATTTCTGAAACTTCTTTATCACTTAATAAATCTTCTAAAGGTCCGAGCCCCAAAGCTTCATCTAAAATTTCTTTCACCATGCGATTCATATCTTCACGGTTATTCAAAATATTTTTAGCATCTTCTTTACCCAAAAGTTCTACTACTATTTTTTTAGTTTGCTCTTTTAATATAAGTTGGGCCTTGGGATCATCTTTACTCTCCGTTGCTTTTTTTAGATCCATTTCTTCTACTAAGGATCTATGAATACGCGCCTTAATATCTGTCCAAGAAGCTCCACGCTTAACAATATCCCCCTTACTTTCACCAGCCGTCGGTTGGGGTTTACTGAGTGTTTGTAAATATTTAAAAAGATTTTTTTGGGTAATTTTACGAACAGTGTCCAGTACTCCTCTAGCATAAGCCGAACTTGCCGCCGCAACCATAATAGGTTGTGATTTGGTAAGAGAATTAACACAACTTTCATCATCGCGTGGAATAGCAGAAAAAACAGGTTTGCCCATTTGTTGTGCAATAACTTCTGGAGAAACTGGATGATTCTTTTGATAAGAATTTAAAACTATCTGCAAAGTATCTTTATGAAAAAGCTGGGTGGTAAGTTCACTATAGAGTTTTTTAGTCTGATTGACGGCTAAAATATCAGGAGTTACTACTATAAAAATAAGAGTCGCATACTCTAAAGCTTTAAGAGCTAGAGGTGTCAGTTCACTGCCACAATCAATAACGGTTAGAGAAAAAAGATTTCCTATGGCCTTTAAATGTTTTCCTAAAGCATCGGCATTCACTTGACTGGCCAGCACAGCTTCTGTGGGCATTCCAATATAAGAAACTCCTAACTTATGAGTATTTATAAAAAGCTGAATAGACCTAGGATCTAGTGCGCCACTAAAATCAGCAAGCTCTTTAATACTTTTTTTGGATTTCATCCCCATGATAATATTTTGATCTCCTCCTGCTTTTTGATCAAAATCTAACAGTAAGGTTTTAGTTCTCGTATCTTGGGCATAGGCAAAAGCAAAATTAGCGGCAAATTGTGATTTACCAACTCCTCCCTTTCCCCCTAAAACTGCAACAACAGGTGCTGACATAATCAACCTCTTAATTTATCAATTAACTACGTAACTAATAACTAACGATAACGAAATTTCTTTCTTACTTCTTCCACTCCTTGTGAAGCGGACTCAATAATTTCAGCAGTCAAAAAAACCACGTACTGACTTTTATTTTCTTTATATAATTTTGATCTCTTAAGCGTTGCTAAAAATGAACCTGAATTGCCATCAATAGAACCCGTAGGATCTTTATCATAGGCCGTAGAATTTTCTTTAAAAGAAATTCCTCCAATCACTGCGGCTTCCTTACTTTTAGTCACAATAATAGTGGTAATTTTATTATCAACAATTAAAGGAATTCCATCTGCTGTTTGACCATTATTCATCTTCACACTTAAATCAATGCTCATTTCTACATTTTCATTTTCTAAAACTTTAGGCCCTACAGAAAGATTAAAACCTGTAGCCACTTGCGCTTGGCTTTGGCCTTCTCCTGTTCCTACGGGATAAGGTGCTGAACCTGACTCTCCTATATTTCCTTGTTGTCCATCTTTCACCACCACCATCCCCGTTTGTAAAATGCGAGCATAACCTGCTTGCTTAGCTGAATGAAGTTTAGGAAAAAGGTTAGAGATAACACCTGAGAGAGTACCTTGACTACTAGTTGTTATTTGACCTGTAGAAGCTGACTTTCCAATATTAATAGAACCTCCATCCCCTCCTAGCGTGGGATACCAACTAAAACCAAAAATACGACCATAATCTTTGCTTAATTTCACAAACTGACTTGTAATCTTAATAAGCTTAGGCGCAGGTTGTGGTTCTTTTTTTACATTTACTACTAAAAAATTAATAAGGTCTTTACGATCTAGCATCTCAAATTGTGAAGCTGATTGGAGGGCCAGTGGTTTAATTTTATCAGGCAAATAAGCCATGGCAATTTTTTCTGCATATTGAAATTCATCTTGAGAACTCACCACACCTTCTAACCAAAAAACACCATTCACGACTCGCACACTCACATCTTTCATTCCATTATTTTGTATTTCTACTTGCATTTTTTTACTAATGATATCTTTGGTTTGCGGCGAAAGCTGAATAAGACTCATGACCGCAGGATAAGATTGTAAAACAGTAGAAATTCTTCCAATGTCTGTAGGTACAACTAAATTTCCCCCTACATAAACTTTCTCACCTTTTATTCCAATCTCTAATCCTTCAATATCTCCCAAATATTCACGCAGTTGTTGAACGGTTTTAGAAAGGCTATTAGTAATCACTCTTACTAAATAACGAGCTCTCACATCTCCTGCCTTATCTCTAATCGTGACAGAGGTCTTACCTTCTTTCGCTCCCTTAAAAATAATTTCATTTTTTTGAGGTACTAAAACTGTGGATAAAAGATCAGGAGCTCCAATCTGAATGCGACGATCAGATTCAAAATCTAATTTTTCAATGACATCAATTCCTACTACCACTTCTAATTCTTTCTCTGCTGTCGCTGTTTCCTCTTTTATAACTTCAGGTGCTTCGGGAACTTTAGGAACATTCACCTCCGCCACAGGACTAAGTTCAGGTGGAACTAAAGCCTCAACCACTTTTTCATTTTCCAAAGGGGCAGGTGGCACCTCTTGAGACAAGCTTTGAAAACTCAAGAAAAAAAGAAAACTTATAAAAAGTTTTTTCATTATCATTTTCCACCTAAGCGACTAGGATTATTTTTATTTTCTTCTTCTGTAAAATATCTTTTTGCTTCAACGGCGTCTTCATCCATCAGATCAATCAGTTTACTTCCGCGAATGGTCAAGCGCTCTTTGTCATCGTTGTTTCTAAGAGATAAAAACCAACGACCGCCTAGCCCTCCACTTACCACAAACATAAGTCGTTGGGCCTCATAAGGAGAAAGCTCTAAGGTAATATTGTCATAATTAGAATAGGTATTAAGTTTCAAAGTTTTTACTTCTTCTTGACTATTTTTATAACCAACGAGCGGAAGAGAATTAGTCACAAAAAGCCCTGTGGATAAAACTAGAACGTCTTGTAAAATTGTTTTAAGTTTTAGTTCATTTTTCTTTCCACCTGCATAATCAACAAGAGCTAAAATATCTACACGATCTCCAGGTTTAATAAGCTTACCCACCGCTTGCTCAGGGCTCACACGAATAGAAACAGCTCGTTTCCCCACACTCACTTGACGAGAAAGTCCTGTGCGATCTCCAGGGTAAGTGACTCTAGGTCTTGTAATCTGTTCTCCTTTTAAAAGAGGAACAGAAGCCACTGTCGAATAAAGCTCTTCAATTGTTTTAAAATGCCCAGGGGATAAAAAATTTTGTGGAACGTTCATGATCATGACTTTGCTATCATCGATAAGTTCTAATTCCTTAATATCTACTTTAGCTACAACCACTGGACTCATTTTTCCATACTGTTTAACAAACTCTGCTTCACGACCTGACATATAGGAATACACCATAAACATGGCAATTCCTGCAATCACGAGACTTAGAGTAAAAGCACGGGTATTCATACAAAACCCTTCTGAAAAATAAACTTATACTTATTGTAACAAAAAAATAAAAATTCTAAAGGAGATTGAAAGATTTATCCTATTTTGTTTCACATCCCCCACGATCTGCCACACTTACATCCGTTCCCAAAGCTTGAATAAAGCCACCACTATACACACGATAAGTGGCAGAACACACTCCATAAGCCGTTTTCACTCTTATAAATTGCGTAGTTCTCTGATTACCTGAGTAAGTATTGTCACATTTTTCAGTCCCCGAAGAAAGAGCTCCGCCTAAAGGCATAAGCTTATAGCAAGGTGCTACTGGAACGAGTCCATCACTATATTCTCTCCAACCAATAAAACTCATTCCTACTTTTGTACTCACCACTAACTCTGATAAATCAGTGGGTGTCGGTAAAAAAGAATTATGCTTTATGCGACTATAAAAATAACCTCGCACAGCTTTCTGCTGATTGAGAGAACCATTAATCGCACCACCAATACTTAGAAGAATAGCATACAATAAAAGCATGAATGGAAGAAAAATAATAAATTCAAATAATGCCTGACCATTTTCTTGTGTCTTTCTCATTAGCATCCATTATCAAAAAGTGTCGTATGCGGATTATCACAGGTATCTCCTGTTCCGCCCAGCCCACTCTTTTGTAAAATATGAGCAATCGCCTTGCAGGTTTGCTTCAAACAAGTCGCTCTGATAGGTTCTCTCCCTAAAAAAGATTCTGAGACTAACTTACTCTTCTGATTTCCTCCGAAAGGCTTAAAGAGACTTAAATTTTTTTCAAAGCTATAGCGAACTCCTACATACTCATAACGATTATTAGCAGAAGGTTCATTAAATTCTAAAACTCCGTTTTTAATAGCAAGTTTTTCCAATTTAAAACTTTCAAAGACTTCTTGTGCTTGCGCTTTAGCATAGTCATCAGAAAAGCTTTCACTAAAACTAGTATTATCGTAAGTCAGATAAGTGCGACTAGCCATATAGGTAGTATAGTGAGCGATATAACCTGAGGTAAAATTAATGGCCAAAGAAACAAATAAAAATAAAATTCCTACGGAAAAAACAAAAGTGAATAAAAACTCAATAGTAGCCTGTCCCGCATTTTTATTATGAAAGATCATGGTGGATAAGCTCCTCTACCACCAAAAAATCTTGTTTCTCCCATACCTGGGGAATAGGTCGGATTAAACAGCTCATCACCTGCAGGGCCACGAGGTAAACCGTGACGATAAGAGTATTCAAACTGCTGAGAGAACGTTTGATAATATTTTCCCCCACTCCCTAAATACATTTGAAATAAATCACTATTAAAAAAAGTCATCAGCAGAAAAACCACAACCACTAATAAAAAAACGTACTCGACAACGGATTGCCCGCTTTGTTTTAAAGAAAAAATTTGTTTTCCCATCCTAACCATAACCATGCCATAAAAATAACGGGGATAAAGGCAAACTTACTGCCAAAACACTTTTTAAGTTTTACTATATCTCCTGCTATCACTCCTTGAACAATTGTTTGAAAGTTCTCTATGATATTATAGATGAGAACTGCTGTTCCTATCAACAAGGTACTTAACAATAAGTGAGCAAATACCTGATCATGTAAGGAAAGAGGCACAATCAAGAAAAATGAAAATAAAAACTTAGAATCTCCTCCGCCCATAATTTTAAGCAGAAATAAAATAAAACCAAGCACTAAAAAGAGGCTTGCGTAAGAGAAGGTATCCCAAGTCAGTACAAAATATTGAGGGAAAAAAAAGAGAAAAAAACAAAAGAGTAGGATATTAAAAAGTACCCAAAAATTAGGAACCTTACGCGTCTTAACATCCCCATAACCTACAATGAGAAGCTCAATAAAAATAAAAAAATAAAGCGAAGCTGTCATTCGTCGTAACCATTCTTATACTGAGTAAAAAAACATTCAGTGGGGCAAACTCCCACTGTTAAATGACTGGATAATACATGGGCCACATTGCCCATAGAATTACCCATGAAACCGCCAAAGCTTTTAATCATTTTAGTTCCAATAAAAGAAATAAAAATAAGCACGAAAAGATATTCGATCACAGCTTGACCAAAACAAGGAATAAAAAACTTCATAGGTTATTTTAGAATGACACAAGATGAATATTTAGAAAGGGAAAAATTTGCCTAAACTTGAGTAAATTACTGGGTGGTAGTCTCTTCTAAAATACTACCCGCTTTATCAAACACAGAGTTTACAAGCACATTAATTTTATCCATAGCCACACTTCTAAATTTAAAAACAATCATAGCGGCTACTGCTAAAAGTAAAATGTACTCTGTAGAAGTTTGACCGCTCTCGTCTTTAAGGAAACTTATAATTTTTTGTTTCATACTCATCTTTCTCCATAAATAGTGTCTAACTTCTTTTCGGCTTAATCTTTTAGAAGCTTAATAATTTCATTATAAGGCATTTTTTAAAAAAGCATGAAATTTTTGTAAAATACTCTTCAAAACATAAATAAACATAACTTATTGAATCTATTTAAAGACTCCCTCTATTTCCCTGTTGTGGAAAGTTCTTTTGATGTCTTATAATAGAAAACGGGGGGACTAGAATTGTGGGCAATGATAAAACTGTTTCGCCCTACAAGCTTTATGAACGGGAGAGGTCTCTGATCATGGTGTGCACGCCTGCTTGGTACGAAGGTATCAAATTGTGGGAAGCCTGAAGTGATTATCACCGCACCCACCTATTTTGGTGTTGGGTGCGAGACAATGTCTTTTGAGTAGCCCATAAAAATCCCCCCATTTTACTGTACTTTTTTTGTCTCCTTTTCTTGACAAAGTGCGCTGATCTTTCCATGATGGGCGTTATGCAAACAGAATATTTAAATTCTTTTACTGAATCTTGGATTGAGAGCTTGGCCCTTGATGAACTCAATATGGAAGAGTCAGGAGTCATTCATTTTAATGAGCATTTAGATACAGAAAAATATCTGGAAGAAGCGACTTTGAGTTACATGGAGTATTTAAGGGATCGTTTTGAACTTTATGTACAGAAATTTAATGAACTACGCACTAGTAAAACTCAGTTAAATAGCATCAAAATTTTTAAAATATCCAATACTGAATCTGATTTTATGCTTTTTAGGAATTCACTCAAACTTATCGTTTCTAAATCTGTAAACGGTATTGTCTCTATTGGATTTCTTTCTAATTCTGGTGGTCTTTTTTCAGCTCGCTTAAATCATGAAACACCTGCTATCAATATGGCCCATGAAATAAAGGCCCATGTGGGGCCTTTTCATACATTGAGTTGGCGCTTTAACGGAGAACCTGTAGATACGGACGCTCTGATTCGCCACTATCTCACCGAATTTATCAAGCACTCTGCTCGTTAGTTTTTTATGAGAGCCTATCTTTTTTTTCTTTTAAGTTTTATGGCAACACCTCTATTAGCTGAAATTTGTAGTCGTGTCGCTTTTATCAACTCACAAGAAATATTGGTAGACACTAGCTCTAATAAAAAAGGAGAGGGACTACGTTTTTATTTGGATAAAGATGAAACTGCCAAAAAATATTTAGATGAATATCAAAAGCGTAATAATGCCAATGGCTATAGTATTGCCTTAGGAACCGCAGGTTCAGGACTTATGATTGCAAGTCTTTTTACAAATTCTGATAGCAATGAAAAAAAGTTATTTGATAGCACTAATATGCTTCTGGCAGGAGCATCCCTCCTCATTTTAAATTTTATTATTGATAAAAGTATTAAAAAAAGTAATGAAAAAATTTTAGATAAGGCCGTTAACGAATACAATAAACGCAACTCTCCCAAAATTTATTTTTCCCCCTTTAAGCAAAATAATGACATGGGAGTCTCTGGGGGAATTATTCAGGAGTTTTAGTTATGGAAATTAAATGTTATAAATGTCAAAAAAAAAGTGAGGTTTCTGATGCCAGAACTTTCTCTCGGACAGAAGAATGTTCTCACTGTTACGCCGCTTTTAAATGTTGTCGTATGTGTCTTTATTATGATCTTGCGGCTTACAATGAATGCAGAGAACCTAGTGCTGGACGCATGGTAGATAAGGAAAAAGCTAATTTTTGTGAATTTTTTACCATCAATCCTGATCCCCAACAAATGACTCAAAAAGACGATCTACTCAAAGCGGCCATGGCTCTTTTTAAAAATGAAAATGGAGATAAAAATGAATGAAGAATATTTAATGACCCCTCAAGGCAAAAAAATTTTAGATGAAGAATTAGAACGCCTCATCAAAGTGGAAAGAGAGAGTATAAAAACGGCCCTGATAGAGGCACGTGCTCATGGTGATCTCAAAGAAAATGCCGAATATCATTCTGCTAAAGAAAAACAATCTTTAGTGGAAGGTAAAATTTCTGAACTCCAAAACAGGGTAGCTAAAGCCAAAGTGATTGATCCCCATCATATAAAAGCAGAAAATAAAGTCGTCTTCGGAGCAACTGTTAAAATTTTTGATCTGCAAAATGAAGTCCATATTACTTATACTATTGTAGGTGAAGATGAAGCGAAGAATGACAAAACAAAAATTTCTTATAAAAGCCCTCTAGGAATGTCTCTGATCGGAAAAGATGTGGGAGATGTTGTAGTTGTTAAAACACCTAAAGGTGATAGAGAGTACGAAATTGAATCCGCCACTTACGCTTAATGCCCCTATTGAGTCTCTTTTTAAAAAACCTCCTGTTTTTTTAGAGAAACTAAAGAGTTCTGGAATTACTCAAATAGCTGACCTCTTATGGATTCTTCCTCTACATATTTACCCTACTCCTAAACTTGCTCCTTTTTCTAGTGCAAAAGAAGGACAGTTATTTCAAGGGGAAGGAAGATTTATCTCCATTCAAGCCAAACCTCTTTTTGGTAGAAAAAGAGCGTGGGGACTTATGCATAATATACAATGTGTTGTGCAGGATTTGCATTCATCTGCAATTATGCCTCTTATTTTTTTTAATGCTTACTCTAACCTTAAAAAAAAAATTGAAAGCACTTCTTTACTAAATTTTATAGGAACTCCCACCCTTTTTATGGGTAAACTACAAATAGTAAATCCTAAGTGGGAGGCTCTTCCAGAAGCATCTCCCCTTTCTACCAACTCTGAACCAGCTATACTTATTATTGAATATCCAACTATTAATAAAGTAGCTGGAACATTTTTTAAAAAAATTGTAGATAAAATCCCCGCCTCTTTTTGGGATGATATTCCTGATAACCTTCCTGCTTTTCTTATAGCTAAAAGAAATTTACTACCTTTAAACAGCTCCTTTAAAATTTTACACGGTTTACAATGGACTTTAGAAAATGAACAGAAAGCCCGTCATAGCCTTATTTACCGAGAGTTTTTTTTGGAACAAATAAAACTTTTAATACGTAAGAAAAAAGAACAAATAAAAAAATCTGAATCTTTTTCTATCAGTGAAGAAGGCTTTCAAGAAATTTTAAAAAATTTTCCCTTTACATTAACCTCTGATCAACTTTTAAGCCTTGAAGATATACGAAAAGATCTTATGAGAGGAACTCCCATGATGCGCCTCATGCAGGGAGATGTAGGTTCTGGAAAAACAGCTATCGCCTTAGTAACTATTTATCTTATCCTTACGCATAAAAAACAATGCGCTCTTATGTGCCCAACCGAATCACTGGCAACTCAACATTTTAAAACCGCACTAGATTTTTTTAAAAACACCTCTTTTAAATGTGCCTTGCTGGCTGGCAGTATGAAAGCAGGAGAAAAAAAAATTATTCTAGAGAAACTACAAAAAGGAGAAATTGATCTCCTGATTGGAACCCACGCTCTTTTTCAAAAAAATGTTATTTTTAAAGATTTAGCCCTTACCATCATTGATGAACAACATAAGTTTGGAGTGGCCCAAAGAATAAAATTACAAAATAAAGGGCAAAATCCGCATTGTCTTATTATGACAGCAACTCCTATCCCAAGGTCTTTATGTCTTACTCACTATGGAGACTTAGATATTTCTGTTATTAAGCAAATGCCTGGAGGACGCAAAGGAATAAAGTCTCGCATTGTCATTCCAGAAAATTTTGAGAAGTTTTTAAGTTTTTTAAAAACTCGTATTACTCTTAAAGAGCAAGCTTATATCGTAGTCCCTGCTATTGAAGAAAATGAAAATACAGCTTTAGCCGATTTGCAAAATACCTACAATCGCTTTCAAAAATATTTTAAAGAGTTTGTTGTTTCTTTTTTGCATGGAAAAATGTCGAGTGAAGAAAAAGCAGATGTCTTAGAAAAATTCTCTACTGGTTATATCCACATTCTTATAAGTACTAGTGTGGTAGAGGTGGGGATTAATGTCCCTAATGCTTCTGTTATGGCCGTGATGAATCCTGAACGTTTTGGTTTAAGCTCTTTGCACCAACTGCGAGGACGAGTCGGTAGAGGAGAACTTTCAGGATTTTTTTTCATGCTTTTAGATCAGGCAACTCCTTTAGAAGCTTTAAAAAGACTGCAAGTTATTGAGCAACATACCGATGGATTTATTATTGCTGAAGAAGATCTAAAAATAAGAGGAGAGGGAGATTTATTTGGTTTGGATCAATCTGGATATAAACCCTTTAGAAAAATTGCTAATATTATCAAAGACTATGCTATTCTTTTACAAGCACGTGAAGATGTTTTAAAATTACAAGAAGAGTCTCCTGAAACTCTTGAGACATATGTAGATCAATTAAAAGAAGATGATCTTATTACTTTGACGACTTAATTATGATTGAAATTGAATGTACCAAAAGTAGTGATGAAAAAATTTTAGGTCTTAAGATCTTTTTAAAAAATAAATTAGTGATCGGGCAAAATAAAGGAGATATTCTTCTCTTAGACCCCCATTCAAAAAATGACCATCTCATATTGGAAGTTAACAGTGAAAATAATCTTGTGGCTTACTTGCATCCCGAGGTAACTTTTGTATTACTGGATGGGAAAAGAACTACTGATAATTTTAGCTTAAAAAAAGACAGTAAACTGAGTTTTTTATCTTATGAGTTTATTATAAAAAAATTCTCTTTTGAACCACAGTTAGACAGTGAACTTCTACTCGTAAATAATCTGACTCAATTAGTAGAAAATAATGATCCTCTTTTACCTCTGCTGGAAAAAATTATAACTGTGGATTAAAGCTATAAGATCCTGACCAAGTATAGTCAACAAAAGACCAATCAAAAGGCCACAAGACAGGATTTATCACCACGGGATTAGTTGATTTAAAATTGAAAGAAGATACCTTTGAAAAATCTAGACTAGATTTTTCTTCTGTAGGAAACACTCCTTCTGTGATCATTTTACTCTCTTGAGCCAGTGATACCACCTCTCTTAGAAAAGGTTCTTCATGACAGATTAGTGTTAATGATTCTTCTTTTTTTTCTGTAGGAAATACTAAATTTTTATTCCACTCAAATTTAAAATCTCTACTTTCAAACACTCTATCTGATAAAATTAAACTTTTTTCAGGGTTTTTAGGGGAAGGGTTTCCATCTTCATCAAATTCAAAAATAACATAAACACTATCTAGATCTTCTTGAGAAAATATTTCATTACCATACTCATCTTTTTGACCCGTTGTAGATTGAGGCTTAGCACTAGTGTCAGGAGAGTACTTGACTCTCTTCACTTTACCATTGGGGTGGAAAAGAATTTCAATTCCTTCCCCTATTTTTTCTATTGATAATAAACGCTTATCTTCCCCTGACGCATATTTAATAAAAAGCTGGTTCTGATAATCTTGAAATCCCACTTTAGAACCTGCTGTATCATAATTTGTAACATAATGAGTGACGCCATCTTGATACTCAATATCCTGAATGGCCGTACCTGCTGTAGATTTATTCGTCCAAGTTCCATCTTTTTTTCCTGATTGATTAAACTGGCCTTTAAGGATCAACTTATTTTCTAAATAAGTTGCAATTCCTCCATAGTTTTTACCATCAGGTGTCTTACATTCTAAAAATTTCAAATCTTTTTTTTCATCTATAACTAATTGAGCTCCCTTAGGACAATCTAAGTTTTGAGCATAAGCCATACGCCCTAAAAAAGTGGAAATTAAAAAGACCCAAAAAAACATAAGAACCTCTAGTTCTTATCGGAATTTTATATTTAACCTTAACTAGAACAATATGAGGCTAGGACAAGGGAAAGGAGAGGGTAGATGAGTGATTTGAAAGCACCCGCTAGTTCCACGATAAAAGATGGATCCTGAATATTCAAAATAAACACGATAAATCCCTGGGGCCATAAATAAAATACTTCCATCATCTAGAGAGTATGTTTCGTAACTAAAATGGGGATCTATTACTTTTATTTTTCTTTCAATAAATTTTGCAAACCAAGAAGCTTTTACTGCTGGTAAGATCGCCATCCTACTTAACTCTAATAAAAAGTTTTTAAGCAATAACTTTTTTTTCTCCTCAGAATTTTTGGTACTATCTAAAAGGACTACCGAAACTTTTTCTTCTAAGCTTTGATAATGTTGATCTTGTTGTAAATTTTGAAACTGAAAATTAAAACATTGCCCAAAATTGGCATAGCTCATTAAACTGTAAAAATAGAAGAGGATAAAGCTCCATTTCATATTGCTGTATTTAAATTTTATTCCTTAAAATGGCTACTCTTTTTATACCAAAGAAGTGTGACTATGAATTTTTTACAGATGTCTCTAATCCTGAAAAGGAATTTTTTTGTAATTTAAGAGAGGTAAGAAGAGCCTTTTCATAGCTTTACGCCCTTGATTTTTCTTATATTGCTTGTGAGAGGCTTGTCCTTGCGTATTTTTTTCATGGGAAAACTTATCCGTAACCTGTACTTCGAAAGGATAAAAAAATCTGACTTCATTGGTAATAAGAGAAGTATCTAGCGAAAGAATTTTTTGGATGAGAGGGTTAGTAGGATTTTTTTCATCTATAGCCATTCTTCTTAATTGATTAAATTCGGCCATAAAAGGATTACGATAATTAATGAGTTGACGACAAGTAAAATGCATTGATTCGTAATACTTCAAGCTATGCTCATTCTCTTTTTTATCCACCTTCTTCTTCGAAGCCAGTAATTCTTTTTCCAAGTTTTCTATAAATGTTTTTTCATTCCAATTATTTCTTAAACTCTGTTTATAAACTTGGTGATGTTTGCGACGAAAATCTACTAAATTAATATACGAATTATGAGAACGACTAGGCTTAATGTTTTGTGGAATAATCGTATAATTCTCACACAAAAATTGAATGACTCTTAAACAATCTAAGCGATTATGTGTAACAATTCTTAAACCTATCCTATCAAAAAGTTCTTCCGCTACATTTTCTACTTTGTGCAAAAGTTTTAAAATAATACTGTCACGAGATTTTTTAGGTTTAGTTTGAAAATCCGCTATGGGAATCCAATCAGCAGGTTGTTCTTTTTTACCAAAAAACAAATTTCCATTTTCATCTCGTAATAAAAATTTATAAAACCCATCAAAAATTTGCTGTTGAATAGTTGAAAAATAGCGATGCCTTAAATCTTTATCAGCATGAGTTACTGTGTGCATAACTTTCAAAACAATAGTGGCCCATAGAGATTCTTCTGGTGTTACTTTACCTGAATAACCTGATGCCATCAGAAAAAGTTCTTTAATGTCTCTAATTTTAAAAATAGAAATAGGAAAAGTTAAATCCAAACCTTCTTCTGGATTTCCTTCTTTTAAAAAATAACGTTTGATAAATTGCACAGCTTCTTGAAAATTACCAAAAAACTCTCCTGCAATAATAGGATCACCCAGATTAAAACCATATCCTGCCACAAACTGCTCAACTTCTTCAGCTGATTTAAATCGACCTAAATAAGAAGAAGCATCAATTGTAGATTTTCCCTCTAGGAGAACGTCTAACATTTCCCAGTCAAAAATATACTTTGAAAAATAATGAGGTCTTTCCATATTTTTTTGCTAAAATAAATTCCACATTTTAATATCACTCTTTATTAACGTATAAAGGATAAAAGTGCAAAAAAACTCTCTTAAAGATTATATCCTTTTAGCTTTTCTCTCTTTTTTAGGAGCAGGATTTTTTCCTTTTGCCTCAGGAACCTTTGCAAGTCTTTTAACACTCCCTTTATTATTCTTATGGGACTTTTACCAATTGCCTCTCTTTCTTTTTATTTTTTTATTGATTATTTTGACTTTGCTTGCTTGCGTCACAACTGGCCCCTTTCAAGAAAAAAGAAAGGCGCATGATCCTAGCTGGATTGTGATTGATGAAGTTTTAGGAATGAGTTTGTGCTGGCTTTTTTTTCCTACCCGAGACATTTTTTCACTACTGATAGCTTTTGTGCTTTTTCGTTTTTTTGATATCGTGAAAGTTTGGCCCGCCAACTGGTTTGATCAGAAAATGAAGCATGGAGCTTCTGTTATCTTAGACGATATCGTAAGTGGAATTTATGCAGGTTTTATTTACAGGTTGGCAAAAATTTATTTACTCTAAGCAGTATCATCTCAAAATATTCAGTATTTAACTCATTCATATATTTTTCTGCTCTTTGCAGATAGCTATTGCTAAGAATGAGGGCCAGTGATAGCGTTTTCTGTCACTAAACTTTTTCAAAAAAATTATTTCATAATAGGAGGAAAAATGACTGCAACTCAGATGGATTCTGCCAACAAACAAAAGGCACTTGAACTGGCCCTCAGTTCCATTGAAAAACAATTTGGTAAAGGTGCTGTTATGCGCATGGGCGACAAAAAAGCCGAAGCTGTACAAGTCATCCCTACTGGTTGTTTAAGCTTAGATTTGGCCTTAGGGATTGGTGGTATTCCACAAGGACGTATTATCGAAATTTATGGTCCAGAATCTTCAGGAAAAACGACCCTTACTTTACAAATAGCGGCTCAATGCCAAAAACAAGGGGGCACAGTAGCTTTCGTAGATGCTGAACACGCTCTGGATACAACTTATGCTACTAAAGTAGGCGTGGACGTTCCCAATATGTTAGTTTCTCAGCCCGACAGCGGCGAACAAGCTTTAGAAATTGCAGAAATGCTGGTGCGCTCAGGAGCTGTTAATTTACTTATTGTGGATTCAGTAGCCGCGCTTACTCCTAAAGCAGAATTAGAAGGTGAAATGGGAGATTCCCATATGGGTCTGCAAGCTCGCCTTATGTCACAGGCTTTAAGAAAATTAACAGGAGCTATTTCTCGCTCTAACTGTACTGTTATTTTTATCAATCAACTTCGTATGAAAATCGGAGTGATGTTTGGAAATCCTGAAACTACTACAGGAGGAAATGCTTTAAAATTCTACGCTTCAGTACGCATGGATATCCGTCGTGTAGGTGCTATTAAAGATGGTGAAGAAGTCGTTGGGAATCGTACAAAAGTTAAGGTAGTTAAAAATAAAATGGCGGCCCCTTTTAGAGAAACTGAATATGATGTTATGTACAAAGATGGTCTTTCTATCGAAGGAGATATCATTGACTTAGCAGTGAAGCATAACATTGTAGAGAAAGCTGGAGCATGGCTTGCCTATAATAATTCTAAAATTGGTCAAGGCAGAGAAAATGCTAAAACTTTTATGAAGGAAAATCCGCTTATCTTAGCTGAGATTAAAAATAAAATTTTAGATTTACATGGTTTAAAGCCCGTAGAAGCTTCTTTTACTGCAACTGATACAAACGAAGATTCTGAAAATAGTAAAAAGAAAAAGAAAACTATCCAATAAAATGCCTCGTCCTTCTAAAAATGCTTACTCTTATGCTCTTAGTTTGTTAGCTCGAAGAGATTATTCTCTCTTCGGGCTAAAAACTAAACTTAAAAGTAAAAGTTACACTGAGGAAGAAATTAGTCAGACTATTGAGGATTTAAAAGCTAAAAACTATTTACGAGAAGAAAATTACATTCAATCTAAAATTAAATATCTCCTCAAAAAAAATTACTCCCCTTTTTATATTGAAAAAGAGTTAGCAAAAGAACAAATTAAAGTAAATAAGAGTCAAATACTGGAAGTAGCTTCATCGGTTAATTGCTACGAAGAAGATCAAATCAAAACCCTTTTTAATTTAAAATCAAGACTACTTAAACCTAACCAGAAAAACTGTTACAATAAACTTCTTTCTAGTGTTATTCAAAAAGGTCATGATCTTCAATTGGCCAAAAAAATACTCAAAGATTTTTTGCCTAAAACTACGCATAATCAGTATGACGCAGAATGACATTCTTTTTCTTTTTTCATACTTCGTGATACATACATCTCCTTAATCTAGAGGACTACATATGAGAAATCTTTCTGCCCATGAAATACGCCAAAGTTTTAGCCATTTTTTTATAAAAAATGGTCATCAAAAGATAGCCTCTTCTTCTTTAGTCCCACACCAAGATCCAACACTTCTTTTTAATAACGCTGGAATGAATCAGTTCAAAGATTATTTTGTTGGTAAAAAAAAACCGACACATCCTACAGCTGTGACCATACAAAAATGTGTGCGTGCAGGAGGAAAACATAATGATCTTGAAAATGTAGGCTTCACTGCTCGTCACCATACTTTTTTTGAAATGCTAGGAAACTTTTCTTTTGGTGATTATTTTAAAGTAGCCGCCATAGAATTTGCATGGCAATGGCTCACTCAAGAACTTTCTATCCCTAAAGACAAACTTTTTGTTACTGTTCATAAAAATGATGAAGAGGCCCTTAAAATTTGGAATAACCATATGGGGCTCCCTTTAAGTCGTATTTTTAAACGAGATGATAAAGATAATTTCTGGGAGATGGGTGACGTAGGACCTTGCGGTCCCTGTAGTGAAATTTTTTATGATCATGGTGAAAAGTATACCACTCCAAATGCCGCTACTCCTATCGATGATGAAAGAAGGCTTGTTGAAATTTGGAATTTAGTTTTCATGCAATTTGAAGAAACAGGCAAAGGACGGATCTCACTTCCAAAGCCTTCAGTAGATACGGGAGCAGGTCTTGAACGCATTACAGCTGTCCTCCAAGGAAAGTATTGGAATTATGATACTGATTTATTTCTACCCATCATAAAAAAAATTGAAACTATTTCAGGCAAAGAATATGCTAACTCTCAGTACACTAGTGCCATGCGAGTCATTGCCGATCACGCTAGGGCCTGTAGTATGCTCATTACAGATGGGGTTCTTCCTTCCAATGAAGGACGTGGTTATGTTTTACGTCGTATTATTCGCCGAGCTATTAGGTATTTAAATGATTTAAATATCAAAGACCTTTCTTTCTATAAATTAGTTCCTGAGGTTTTTACAATTTTAGGAGAAGAGTATGCTGAAAATAAAGCTGGCGCTGATTTAGCAGAAAAAATTTTAAAACTAGAAGAGAAAAAATTTTTAGAAACACTGGATCAAGGATTAAAGTTCTTACACGAAAATATAAAAAATCCTCAGCTTATAAAAAATGGAATTTTATCTGGTGAGAGTGTTTTTAAACTTTATGATACCTATGGATTTCCTGCAGATTTAACGCAAACAATTCTTAAAGATAAAAATTTAAGCTTTGATCAAAAAGATTTTGAACAGGCTATGCTCAAGCAAAAAGAACTCTCTAAAAAATCTTGGAAAGGAAGTTTTGATCTTCACAGCAAATCTATTCTAGAGCAAAAAAGCTATCCTGCGACTTTGTTTGAGGGCTATGAAAAAAATAAAATGACGGCCACCCTCTTAGGAAAAATAAGTCAGGAAAATAAAAATTTTCTTATTTTTGATAAAACTCCTTTTTATGCAGAAGGAGGAGGTCAGGTGGGGGAAAAAGGTGAAATATTACTAGATTCTACAAAACTCGTAAGTATTGAATCCACTGCTATGTTAGATCATGGTGTCTATGTACATCAAACTTCTGATGACATTTCTCTCTTGGAAGAAGGACAGCTGTATACCTTGCAAGTAGACAGCTTAAAGAGAGATCTTTCTGCACGCAATCACTCTGCCACTCACCTTTTGCAATCAGCTCTCATAAAAGTTTTAGGAAATCACGTTAAACAATCAGGTTCTTTCGTAACTGAAGATAAATTACGTTTTGATTTTACTCATCATGAAGCATTAACTATTGAGCAAAAAAAACAAGTAGAAGATTTAGTAAATGATCAAATTGCAAAAAAGCTACTTGTCTGTCCTCATTTTCTCTCCAAAGAAGAGGCCTTAAAAAAAGGCGCTATGGCATTATTTGGAGAAAAATATAGTGAACAAGTACGAGTCATTCAAATGGGAGAAGATACCAAAGCTTTTTCTTTAGAGCTTTGCGGAGGAATCCATGTAAAAAACACCAGTGATATTGCTCTTTTTATTCTGACATCTGAAACAGCACTTGCTAGTGGCATAAGACGAATAGAAGCTATTACTTCCTTGAAAGCATTTGAATATTTAAAAGAGAATTTGAAAATTTCAGAAGCTATCGCCCAAAAATTACAAGTAACTCCTAACAAGCTTTCTGAAAAAATTGAAGCTGTTCTCTTAGAACTTAAAAATAAAGAACGAACTGTAAATGAATTACAAGATAAAATTAATGTCTTGGAAAGTAAGGATCTTTTTCAAAATCCTGAAACATTAAAAAATGGAGTTTTGTTTAAAGCTACTTCTGTTTCTCATGATAAAGATCTCAAAAAAATATCGGATCTTTTTATCCAAAAAAATCCTCAGGGAGTTATCTTACTTTATCAAATTCAAGAAACAGGAAAAATGGCAATTCTTCTTAGAAAAGGAAATACTCTTCCTCATCTTTCCTGTGCAGATCTTTTAAAGAACACACTCCCTATTTTAGAAGGCAAGGGAGGAGGAAAAGCTGATATGGCCCAAGGCTCTGGAGAAAATAAGCAAAAGATAGAAGACTTTTTAAATAAAGTACGAGAACTTCTAGAAGTATGAATTTTCTTATTTCGTTTATTTTTATTTTATTTTCTTATGGGTGCCATCTAGGGAAAAAAAATACACAAAAGATTGCTTCCTTTCCCCTTCATAGCGATATTTCATCTTTAGATCCTGCTCTTGTTTATGATTCTGTCACCTCACAGATTACTTACTCTTGTTATGAAACTCTTTATGAATACCACTATCTTAAACGTCCTTTTACTTTGCAACCACTGTTAGCTGAAAGTATGCCAAGCTTAAGTGAAAATAAAACAAAGATTACTATTAAAATAAAACCGCAAATAGCCTACCATCCAGATCCTGCCTTTAAAGGGCAAGTACGTTTTGTTAAAGCTCAAGATTTTATTAATGGATTTAAACGATTGGCCTTTGAACCACTCAAAAGTAACGGCTGGTGGCTCGTGGATGGAAAAATTAAAGGCATCAATGAATTTAGAAAAAAAGTCGGAAGTGATTTAGAAAAATTTTATCATACTGACATAGAGGGTTTATCTGCTCCTGATGATTACACTCTTATTATCAAACTAAATAATGCTCATTCGCCTTTTCTCTTTTCCTTGGCCATGACTTTTACTGCTCCTATTCCTTTAGAAGCTATTACATTTTACCAGAATAATTTAAGTGATCATATGATAGGAACAGGTCCTTTCATTTTAAAAGAAAAAACAGAAAGTTTTGTAAAAATGCAAAAATTTCCTGACTATCAAAAACGAGCAGTACTTTATCCGCATGACGGAGATCGCCAAGCTCATGACCAAAATCTTTTGGATTATGCAGGAAAAACACTACCTTTTTTAGATGAATTGCATTTTTACATCATCAAAGAAGAAGAGGATCGTTGGCAAAGTTTTTTACAAAATAAAATAGATATTCATGTACTGGTAAAAGAGCACTTGGATGATGCACTTACCACTACAGGAACACTGCAAAAAAAATGGGAAAAGAAAAATATCAATTTACGAATAGCTCCTACTCTTATTTTGTGGTGGATTGGTTTTAATATGCAAGATCCTATTATAGGAAAAAATAAAAACCTACGCAAAGCTATTGCTCACGCTATCAACATGGATGAGTTTGTTCAAAAGTTTACTCATAACATGGCACAAAAAGCTAATTCTATTTATATCCCTGGAGTTTTTGGATATTCCCCTAGCACTCTTCCTCCTTACTCTTTTAATAGAGATAAAGCTAAGTGGTATCTGAAAGAAGCTGGTTATCCTGATGGTAAAAATCTCCCTCCTCTGCGTTTCGAAACACGTAATGAGTCTTCTCTGCATTTTGATATGGCAAAATTTATTGAACAACAATTACAACAGATTAATATCAATTTAGAAATTGTAGTAAATACTTTTCCTACTTTTTTAGAAAAATCAAAAAAAGGTAAAAATCAAATTTGGCAAGATGGATGGAATTTAGACTATCCTGATGCAGAAAATTTATTACAACTCCTCACAAAAAAAAGTCACTCTCCTGGACCTAATAAATCCTTTTATGTAAACAGTGAATTTGAAAAACTTTATTCCAATCTCCTAGAAAGTGACACGCTAGATAAAAAAAATGATCTCATGCTTAAAATGCAAAATATTATTTTTGAAGACGTTCCGTGGATTTTACAATATTACGATCGTCGCTATATCTTAGTACAATCTAAGTTAAAAAATTTTCGCTATTCTGATTTTAATTATAATGTTACAAAATACTTAGATATTGATAATTAGAAATTAAAATCTTCTAAAAGTTTTAGTTTTAAAATAGTACAATAAAGATAACCTTCTTGATATTTCTCTAACTCAAGATGTAAAACATATTCTTTTCTTTCCACTAATTTAAATTTCTTATCTTGTTTAATCCAAATACCTGCAACCTTTAAGCCTTTAAAAACACCTTTAAAATGACATAAATCATAACCTGATTTTTTAACTTTAAGACATAATGTAACTAAAATAAAAGTTTTCTGCATAAGAAAGATCACTTGCAAAAAAGTTTCAAGTTGCAAATGGCCAATCCCCTGATATTATTAAGCCTTATGAAAACTTTTGGAAATTTTTTACTGGAAAGGCTCGAATCATCTGCTAACTTACCTGCAATTGGCTGGATTCACGAAGAAAGGCTCCTCTCTTATACCTTTAAAGAATATGC
>JAGOVR010000101.1 GCA_018060635.1 Bacteriovoracaceae bacterium | reverse complement strand
GCAGGAACAAGAATGGCGGGATTCGATTACTTTCAAGGCTGAACTTGGCTTAATGTTCAAAGATACATTATCAATTTCACCGAGTGGTGTCAGGTGGAAAGATATTTCTTTTACTCTGGAACAAGTAGGAATCACCACCAAAGCACTTTCTAACCCTGACGATCTCTTTGATATTTTGAATCAATTTCAACCTGAGCTCATTGTGTTGGATCTATATATGCCTAAATATGATGGATTAGAAATTGCAAAAATTATTCGTCAAAAAGAAAACTACCGCCATATTCCTATTGTATTCCTTTCTTCTGAATACCGTGTGGATAAAAAGATTTTGGCCCTAGAATCTGGCGGAGATGAGTTCCTAGCAAAACCCATCCGAACACAACATCTGCTTTCTGCTGTTATGACTAGACTGAAAAGAGCACGACTTCTATTAAAAGCAACTCAAGAATTAACACTAGCTAAAGATGAAGCACAAAAGGCTTCTTTAGCTAAGACTGAGTTTTTAGCCAATATGAGTCATGAAATACGAACACCTCTGAATGCTATTATAGGCGCTGTGCAAATTCTTAGTGATATGCCTATTTCCAATGAACAAGAACAACTTATTAACGTACTAGATAGAACCAGCCATAATCTGTTAGAACTTATCAATAATATTTTAGATTTATCTAAAATAGAATCTGGACATCTTACCTTAGAAAATATCCCAATGAGCTTGCATAACTTAGTGAAACAAACCTCTGATATTTTAAGTCTTTCTGCTTTTGAAAAAAATATTAATCTTTTTTTTGATATTGATACCAACATCCCTCCTTCTCTCTTGGGTGATCCAACTCGAATAAAACAAGTTCTTCTTAACTTAGTAGGAAATGCCATAAAATTTACAGCACAAGGTGAAATCATTGTTCAAATTTCTCTACTAAAAGAAAGTGCCACAGACATAGAAGTACTTTTTTCTATTAGCGATACGGGGATTGGGATCTCTGAAGACAAGCTAAATCTAATCTTCAAACCTTTTCAACAAGGCGACTCCTCTATTACAAGAAAATATAGTGGAACAGGCCTAGGATTAGATATTTGTAAAAAAATCATAAACTCCATGAATGGCAATTTAGATGTCAAAAGCCAACTCGGTAAAGGTTCAACCTTCTTCTTTAATATTAATTTAAAGAAAAGCTTACAAAAAACAGAGGAAAAAGCACTCCCAGCTATTTCATCTTTCCACTTACTCTTAAAACTGCACAATGCTCAAGAACAGCAAATACTTGAACAAATACTCGCCTATCATGCTATCAGTTATGAAATTTTATCTCCAAAAACAATGAATAAAAATTTTGAAAATAAAAAATTAATTTTAATTTTAGATGAAACTTTCCTCACAGAAAAGCTCGTGATAGAATTTATAAAAAGAACGCCCCTTGATCGACTCTTTATTCCTGCCCATACCCCTTCTTATAACTTAAGCTCTGATTTTTCTTCGGCAGAATTTATAATACGTCCTTTTATTTTTCATCCTTCTCTTGCAGAACAGCTACGTTTTTTGCCCCTCATTTCAACTTCCACATCTGAATTTAAAAAAGCTGATATGCTTCCTGACTTTTCTCATAAAAAAATACTTTTTGCCGATGACTCTCCTGACAATCATCTTATCATTAAATATTTCCTGCAAAACACTCATTGTATTTTAGATATGGTTTTTAATGGAGAAGAAGTTTTAAAAAAAGTACAACAAGAAAATTTTGATCTTATCCTCATGGATGTACAAATGCCTTATATGGATGGATTAACGGCAACTCGTTTGATTCGTCAAAGAGAAAAAGAGAAAAATCTTGCACGCATTCCCATTATAGCACTGTCTGCTTTCGCCATGAATCATGAGATAGAGCAAAGCTTGCAAGCTGGTTGTGACCTCCACCTTACAAAACCTCTGCATAAACAAACTCTTTTAAAAAATATGGCACAAATTCTAAAAACAAATAAGTTCATCGCATTTCAAGAGCAAATAAAACTGATGGCATCAACCTATTTAAAGAAAAGGAAAGAAGAACTCATTCAAGCGCAAGAAGCCTTGAATGATAAAAATTATTCTTTCTTAATACAAATAGGTCATCAAATAAAAGGGAATGCGGCTACCTACGGTTTTCCTCTGTTAGGAATTGTCGGATCTGACCTTGAAAAAAGTGCTCAGAAAAAAGAGGATTCATCTCTTGTGCTTCATCTTCAAAAATTACAGGAGCTCTTAAATGAATATGACACTTAAAAAAATTTTAATCCTCGAAGATGAGCCCGATTTACAAACTATTCTTAAAATAGCGTTAGAAGATGTGGCTGGATTTGAAATTAAAATCTGCTCATGTGCAGAAGAAGCTCTTAGCATCGCTTTAGTTTTTTTACCTGATTTATTTACACTAGATGTGATGCTACCTTCTATGGATGGACCCACTTTTTATCAGCTTATTAAGAAAAACTTAATACTTAAAGATACTCCTGTTATTTTTATGACGGCCAAAAATCATCCCAGTGAAATAGATCGATTAAAAAAAACTGGCTGTTTAGGTATTATTAAAAAACCTTTTGACCCTATGACATTAGGATCAGAGATTAAACAAATATGGAATCAGCACTTCACGTCACTTCAGGGAATTCAAAATAAAAAGTAGTCTCTTTATAAGGAATAGACTCAAAACCCATTCGTCCTTTTAGATCCTCTACCATGGCCTTACAAATATGTAATCCTAATCCCGTTCCTGCTCCTCGCCGAGAATCAGACGCATCTAGTTGAGTAAATTTTTGAAAAATTAAATGTTGTTTATCCTGAGTAATACCTGGCCCATGATCTGTTACTAATATGCGAACCCAGTTTTTATTCCTTTCTGCTTTTACGACGACCTCATCCCCTTTTACTGTAAACTTACTACAATTAGAAAGGAGATTGGCCAAAATCTGCTTAAGTCTTTTGGGATCTGCCCATATCTTTGCCTGAAGCTCAGGACTCATATAAGTAAATGTAATACCTGCTTGCTGAGCAAGGATTTGATTTTCACTAAGAGAATCTTTAATAAGTTCAGATACGTTAACCTCTTCCCATATATATTCCATTTTTTGTTCTGCAATTTTTTCCATATCTAAAATTTCATTAATTAAATGCAAAAGACGATCACTATTTTTGTGAGAGATATCTAGTAATTCTTTCATTTTAGGATTAAGTATTCCTGCAACTCCTCCTAGCAAAAGTCCCAATCCTCCTCGAATAGATGCCAGTGGCGTTCGTAACTCGTGACTAACAGTTGAAATAAACTCTGTTTTCATTTTTTCGATCTTTTGTCTTTCCGTCATATCATAGGCAATAAAAAGAAACCCCATAATTTTCCGATCTTCATCTCTCAGAGGAGTGACCATTAAAAGAACTGGAATAACAATTCCTTTTTTGGAAATATAGCGCCACTCTCTTTCATCTGATTTTCCAGCTCTAGCTTTATTAACTAAAATCTCAAAAGGGCTTCTAATATCATTTCCCATATTTAAAGAATACTCGCGAGCTCTCTGTGAAAGTTCTGACTTATCATGAAAATAAACAGGACTTAAATTGCCTACCACTTCTATGGATGAATATTGTAACATTTGTTCTGCTGTCGGATTAAATGTTTGTATGATCCCGTCTAAATCAGTGGACATAATCGTTAAATTAGCACTTTCTAATATGGCTGAAAGTCTGGCATGAGTTCTATTAACTAACTTATTACGAACTTCAATTCTCTTCTCTAATTCGTGATTGACTGCTTGTAGTTTTTCTTTGGTATAGCTCAGTTCTGCAAATGTATTTTCCACCTGTCTGGTAAAAGGAGCTACGACCCAAATACTCATAAAAATGATAAGGAAAACAACTCCCCATAAAACAAGATAACGCCAGCTTGTAGTGGTATTTTGCTGTTCTAATAATTCTCCTTGAAAAATTTTCTCGATGACTTGAGACTTATAACTTATCCCTCTAAGAAATGTTAAAATTTCTTGAACTTCTTGCCTATTTAAATCTATAGGCTGTCCTAACTCTTCTTGAACTTCTTGGCCAAAATAAACATGAATTTTTTTTAAAAACTCCTGCTGTAAATGCAAAATTTGCTCTTTTTCCTTAAGATAATAATCTTTGGTGCTATGCTTGGAAAATATGACACTACTTTTACTTTCTTCTTTAAAAAAGCGTGCCATAAAATCTTGAAGTCCCAAAAGACTGGCCTTCTTTTGTTCCAAACTCTGAGCATAAGACAATTCGCCAATCAGAACTAACATTTGCAGACGAAAATCTTGCTGTCGCCCAATATGTTTTTTTAAGTTTGTATCAAAGGTCTGAAGTTTACTTTTAATAATAAAATGTTGAGTAGCAAAACCTAAAACAAAAACAAAGAAAATCCCAAAGATAAATCGCTCTATTAATTTATTCATACACCACTCTTCATTTTTACAACTTAGTTGAACCTAGATCATAATACCCTAACTCATTACGCCCTTCTATGAAAAAAGGAACAGCTACCTCTTGAGTAAGAGGATCTCCTAATCCTAACCAAAGCTGATATCTGCCTTTAGGAATATCATCCGTCACACTAAAGTTTAAGACTTCTGAATGCGTTCCTGTTTCCCATTTTCTAGGATCAACAGAAGTTAACACTTTTAGTGGATATATTTTTTTTGTCTGTTTATGGTAAAGAGCTAAGAAGATTTTCCAAGCATAAGGAAATGTAGCAACGCCTGTATTTTCTAATAAAAATTTTATCTTATTTTTTTTCCACCCATAGAGATATTTAGGAATTTGAAACTCTTTAAACGTGAAGGCATATCCCATTTGGCGCTGAAGTTTTGATATTTTGACTAAAGCTTCTTTCGATGTATTTTCTGTAAACCCAATAGCTGGACCTATAAAACTAAAACGATGTTCCAAAAGAAATGCAGACAGTTTTTCCAAATCTTTCTGTAAATTAAGAGCAGAAGAATTTGTACAAAACTCTCCACCCATCACAAAGTCCCTTCTTTTTTTTTCTCCCACTACTGAGATGATTTCATCTAACCTTTTTTCAAACCATTCATGCGAATCTATGAGTCCCAAACAGTCATTACGTAATCCACCATGCCCTGACGCTAAAACCTTTTGTGATGCTTCTTTATCACCATAAGGAATAATTAATTTTTTTTGCTTAAAATGGTCGGTATAGTGCTGTACTATTTTTTTACGATTTTCTAAGGTGGCAGAAAGTTTTTCATTTTGCCAGACGTGCCACTCCCCCCAAATCCCATAACTGCCGACTTCCACCCAAGCAATTCTAGGATCAGTATCATAACGCTTTCCCATGGCCTTCATCA
>JAGOVR010000100.1 GCA_018060635.1 Bacteriovoracaceae bacterium | reverse complement strand
TACTACTGTGTAGTTTGCGAACTTTTCCCATTTGTAATTTCTCCTGAGTCGTTGAATTTATACTCCTAACTCAGGGCCTGAAAAAGAGCTTAGTCAACTGTCCAGTTTTTGGGGTGCAGGGCAAATTTCAGTCAGCTTTGATTGAACTCTTTTAAGATGGGGAGAATCTTCTGGAAAATGCGCTTTAATACTTTCAAAGGCTTGATTTAAGTAATGGATCGCTAAGGTTTTGAATTGCTGAGCTTGCTGCCTATTTCCCCATTGGGCAGCTTTTATAGATTTTTGTAGATAGAGCTCTGCCAAACTTTCTAAAATGATATACTGATCTGGATGTTTATTCTTTTGGAAAATTTTTAAGGCCCTATCCATAATTTCATTTGCAGTTTGGAAGTTTCCTTCCAGCAAATAAGTTTGTCCTAAGTATTTTAAAACAGCCCCTGTCTTTGCATGGTCTTTCCCATAAGTGGCTTCAAAAGCAACTAAGCTTTTTTTGAATAAGCTCTTTGCTCTTTCATAATCTTTTTTTTCTTTATATAGCACTCCCATGTGTACGAAAGCTTCAGCAATATAGACGTGATCTTCAAAAAAGTGTTTTCTGCAAATTTTCAGGCATTCTTCTATAAATTCTTCAGCTTTTTGAAAATCTCCCAACTTTAAATAAGCATTTCCTAAATCACCTGATACCCATGCCGCACCGACATGATTCTCAGAATATTTTTTATAAAGAAGACGACTCCTTCCAAAAAAGTCTTTGGCTTTTTCATAATCTCCTAAGCTTGCATAAATATTTCCTAAGTGCGCTAAAGACCAAGCAAGTCCGATGTGTTTGTCAGGATAAGAATTATAAATCGCAACACTTCTCTCTAAGAGCGTTTTAGCTTTATCAAAATCACCCAAAGTTCTATAAACAACACCTAAATAGCCAGATGCTCGCGCAATACCCACATCATTATCCGCATGCTTATTATAAATCTCAAGGCTGTTTTCAAAGAGTTTTTTAGCTGTTTCATATTCACCCAAGCTTCGATTTACATTCCCCAAATAAACTAAAAAATGAGCTATTTTATTATGATTTTCCTCTGGTGCTTTTTGCAATTTTGAAAGACCATCTTCAAGTAATTTCTTCGATTTTATCGAATTACACAAATAATAAAAAAAGCAACCTAATCCTCCTTCTAAAGAGCCTTTTAATTCATCAGCAAACATATCACTATGGGTTAAAAACTGTTCTACATGTCGATACAAAATTTTCATTTTCGAAAAATCTTCCTTCTCAAGAATATCGCTCATGTAATTCTCTAAGGTATGAGCAAAATTTTCAATTAAATCTCTATTTTCTTCAAGTTTTAAGGTTTGCTTTAAATAAGCCAGTGTGATGGCTTGTGTGCTACGATGAATAGAGAAAATGGAATCTAAATGATCCGCAGGAGAGATTTCATTCGTAATAAGAGAATATTTTTTTAAATGATAGATAAAACTATCCACAACCATATCATCACTGCATTTAGCAAGAAGTTCTCTTGGAATATTTTGAGAATCAAGAAGACTTATAAAAAGTAAAAAATCTCTAAAATTTTTATTTGTATCAATCAGATGCTTCAATGATAACGTAATAATTCCGTAACGTGTTTTCGTATAATCTCCTGTCTCTTTTAAGATTTCCTTTTGTATGTTTGAAAAATGTTTATTATAATTAATCATATTTTCTATGTATTTTTTATAAGTTATATTTGTTGCTTTCAAATAATAAGCCGCGACAGAAACATCTAAAGGAAAGGAGGGCAGTTCAGCTAGGAATTTTTTAGAGTCCTCTATTTGTTCAGGTGTAAAAGAGAGAGCGCCGCCATTATTCATGATTTTGATAAAGAGACTCAGCTTTTGCTCAGGATTTAAAATTCCAATCTGAATCGCATTATTAACATGTTTATTACTCTCGATATTACTATCTTGAGTAGTAAGAATAACCCTTCCATGCCCCCATTTTCCAGAATCTCTTGGAAAATGTTTTTGAATATCCGTGAATTTGACGACATTATCATAAATTAAAAGCCAATTTGAATGAAGCTTCAGTCGCTCTTTCACAAACTCAAGGGTTCTTTCTTCGCGCTCTGCTGCAATTTTCACTTTAAGAAGACCTCTTAATATCTTTTGGTCTTCCTCTTTTTTTGCGAGAGCATGGGCAAGACCTTCAAAGGATTCATTCAGTGTTTCTTTTGTCTCTGCATTAATAACCCATATAATTGGTAGCTTTTGGGAATGTGCATAATAGTGTGCAAGAGTGGTTTTTCCTGCTCCTCCAACACCAATAAGAGCAATAGTTTGAATTCCACTCCACCCCTTAAAGAGTTCATCTATTTGAGTCATCAAATCGGGACGGTTCAAAAGAACGGAGTCTGTCGGCACAATAAGCTCGGAACGAATAGAAGAAAGAGCTTTCTCTCCCTCATTTTCAAGTTGTGCTTTGAATTGAGAATGATTTCCTCTTAAAAAGAAAAAATAACCGATCAACATCACTATCGTCACCAAACTTGCGAAAAGAGGCCCTCTTTTACTGAGAAGCATCCTCATTACATGGCGTGTAACGGACTCTTCTTTTGTTTCAATCTCTAAAACACCAGCAGAAAGTGGCAGCTCTTTAAGGCCATTTGTTCCTTCAATGCATTCATATTGTTTTGTAAAATCAGAAACAATACTCTCAAAATCAAGGGTTGGACAAAGTCTTTTTAAAAGAGCAAAAATCAAAAAGTAGCGATTTTCTTGATCTCTAAGATTTAAAAGTTGCGCATCACGCACGCTTTTCAGGGTTGCCTCAAAAGCATTTTCTTCAGGAAGTAAAAAAAGTATCTTGTTATTATTTTTAACAAAAAAAGCTACCCCATCCATTTCTTGAGAAGTTGCTTCTTCTTCGCTTAGAAAAACGTAAATTACATAACAATCCTTACTTAGCTTTTGTAAAGAAGGTGAAGGATAAGGAATTACGTCTAAATCTTTAATTCCAGACAGCTTTAAAGAGACTTCTAAATGATGAATCAGAAAATCTAGTGTATGATTTTCAGAATTGTAGGTGATGCAGCAAGACAGGTTTTCTTTTCGAATTAAGCGCGCGAGATTCTTTAAACACTGATTGAAAGCCGCCTCTGCTAGAATCGTCGTATAATACTTTCTTAACATGGGCAACTTATCAGATCGCTCAATAAAATCGATAATACTTTCTCGCGAATGACATCCAAGCTTTAGCATAATGTTGTGCGTATGATTTTCGACTGTTTTGGGGGAGATCGAGAAAAAGGAAGCGATTTTTTTAGCTGATCGTCCACAGACGAAAAAAGCAATGATATCTACTTCTCGACGCGTAAGCTTTACACCATTGATCAGCTTTAAATGTTCTACATAAATATTTTGAAGAAGGTTTATTGTTTTAGGTGGCATAGCCTTATGAGCTTTTCTTCAAGTTTTTTTAAGATAGTAACAACTTATCTTAGAATTGAATCTAACTCTAGAGATATTTAAATGCAATTTTCTTAAAGTCTCTAGGTAACATTCCCCTGGGGGCTCCTCCTAGTGGCACTTCCATGATAGGCATTTGAAAAAATCTTTTTTAAAATTCATGTATTACACGTTGAATTTAAATTAAATGCGTAGGTTCGCGTGTAAAAATTTTAACCAAAAAGGAGTTCTATTATGATAAAGCATAAATTAAAAATTATTTTTCTTATAAGTGGAAGTTTCCTAACTTCAACAGATGCATCTAGCTTTCTTATCGATTTAGAAGAAACCCCTCTTGGAACATATAGACCGCACCAGCGCCCTTCTATCACAAGCCTGCCAGAACACGTCATACTGGAGATGACTCCTGTCAAAAACCAAGGACCTCTAGGAACATGTGTCAGCTTTGCTGTCAGTGGTTGCGGAGAATTTCATTATAAAAGCCGAGGATTAAAATTTTCCGAAGCCGAATTTACAGTCTTAGCTGAAACTCATCTCCCCCAAGAATTTGGAGGAAACTGTAAACCAGGATTAAATTTAGGCCAAGCTCTTAAGATTGGTCAAAATTATGGATTCGTGACGGAAGATAAGCTTCCCTATGGAGCATACTTAAGATATGTAGCTTCTAAAAATAAGATAAATCTAAAATCTCCTAACTGGTATAATGATCTAACCAACACTCCAACTCCTATTATATGCAATCGTTTGAAATACGGCAGTTCAAAAGACTCTTATAATACGACAATGATGGAAATGAGAGTGAATCTTCAGCTTTCTGAGGCTCTCTCTGATGTGGGTTATCCATTACCGTATGTTTATCCTATACATCATGTTTCCAGAAGCTCTTTAACTCAAACGAGAGCTGGTTCTTTCCTCCAAACTCTATTTGGCCAGTCAACACAAGAAACATGTATTGGAACCGCTTGTAATGCAGATGTTGAATGGGTGAAGCATGCTCTAGCCATAGGGCATCCTGTAGCTGCAGCTCTCCCTGTTTTCGGGAGAAAAGTAAATGGACAAACCATAACAAATTGGAATCATGATCAACTTATACAATCTCAAACGAGGTTCCCTCAAATACAGTCCCCTAGGCAAGAAGACCATATCATTGGATATCATGCGGTTATTCTCTCAGGATTTAATGATCGCAACAGGACTTTCAGGGTTAAAAATAGCTGGGGAACTGATTGGGGATATCAAGGAAAAGCTGATATTCCCTATGATTATATCAAACGCTATGCAACAGAATTATTAGGCGTTGGTAAATAAACGTATTGGTCACTTAATTTAAGAGCGTGGTGTTGGAAAGTTGTCCTGGATATTAGGAAGTGCACGAGCCTCTCTTCGCACGATCCTAATTCCAGGATGATCAAATGAAGGAAAAAGGGCTTACTTTTTAATGTTGTTTAAGTTGATTTCCATAACAATTTTAAATTCTCTTTTATAAAGTATTAAAAATATTTTTTACAAATAACTTCAATTCTATGATATACCTCTATACTTCTTTCGAAACTCGAATTTTAGCTAAACTTTATGTATAGCGATGCCAAGAGAGAGGCATGATGAAATACAAGACAGTAAGTGAATTAAAAGAAGAGCAATTTCGAAAGTTAACTGGAGTGAAGCGCCAATCCTTTGATAAGATGGTAGAAATTCTAGAAGAGAATCATACAATAAAAAAAAGCAAAGGCGGTCGTAAAAACACTCTTTGTAGAGAAGATATGCTTTTGATGACGTTAGAATATTTGAGAGAATATCGCACCTATTTTCATATTAGACTTCTTTCGAAACTCGAATTTTAGCTAAATTTTATGTATATTGATGCCAAAATGGAGAGGCATCATGAAATATCAGACAATAAGCGAATTAAAAGAAGAGAAGTTTCGAAGGTTAACTGGT
>JAGOVR010000099.1 GCA_018060635.1 Bacteriovoracaceae bacterium | reverse complement strand
AGCTCCTGTGTTTTCTTTTGCAAAACTGCATAGTGTTGATACAGGTCTAGGTCCTGAAATGAAATCTACTGGTGAAGTGATGGGACGAGACTTAACTTTTAATAAAGCACTCTATAAAGCACTCCTCTCTTCTGGAATGCAAATCCCTCATCACGGTGTCGTCCTCGCTACTATTGCAGACAAAGATAAAAATGAAGCCATTCCTCTCCTTAAAAATTTTGCGGCTTTAGGCTTTAAAATTATCGCAACGGAAGGAACAGCTAAACTTTTTAAAGAACACCATCTTGATACTGAAAGTGTCAAAAAAATCAATGAAGGAACACCGAATGTTTTATCTTTAGTGGATGAGAAAAGAGTCAATATCGTCATTAATACTATTTCGAGTGGAAAAAAAGCTAACACAGATGGTTTTCTCTTACGCCGAAAATCAGTAGAGAAAGGAATTATTTGTCTAACCTCTTTAGATACCGTCAAAGCATTTCTTCTGGCCTTAGAATCTATCACCTTTTCTACCTACTCTCTCCCACAATATCATAATGCTAAACCTCAAGAAAAAAGTGAGACGCAATGGATTCATTAAGAGGTAAAATTATTGTAGCTTTGGATGTCACTGATAAAGCGGAATTAAATTCACTCCTTGCAAGCCTTAAAGATCATGCTTCTTTTGTCAAAGTAGGTATGGAGCTTTTCTATGCCCATGGAGCTTCTATTTTAGAAACGATAAAAAATAATAATTTTAAAATTTTTCTGGATCTTAAACTGCATGACATTCCAAGCACTGTAGGAAAAGCCATAAAAAATATTTTTGATCTAGATATTCAAATGACTAATGTTCACGCCGCAGGAGGTTTGAATATGATGATACAGGCTAAAAAAAATTGTCCTGCTCACAGTCTCCTGATTGCTGTGACTCAACTCACTAGTACCTCGGAAAAAGTTTTAAGGGAAGAATTAGGAATTGATAAAAAAATGCCAGACATTGTCGTTCAATATGCTATGAATGCGCAAAAAGCAGGCCTCAATGGTGTGGTCGCCTCCCCTTTAGAAGTTCCAGCTATTAAACAAGCTTGCGGAAAAAATTTTCTGACCGTAACTCCTGGCATTCGCCTGCCAGAAGATGAGTCTCAAGATCAGAAGAGAATCACCACTCCTTGGTCTGCTTTTAAAAATGGAAGTGATTACATCGTCATGGGTCGCAGTATTACAGGAGATAAAAATCCTGGACAAAAATTTGAAGAAATTTTACAAAGGACGAAGGATGCTCTCCAAAATAATATGTGAAAAACTTTTAGAGATAAAAGCTGTAAAACTTTCGCCCCATACACCGTTTACTTGGGCCTCTGGTATTAAGTCCCCTATTTATTGTGATAATCGTCAAATTATCTCTTACCCTGAAATTCGCAGACTCGTAGCTGATTCTTTTGTGACCCTTATAAAAGAATTTTATCCTCAGGCTCAAGTTATTGCAGGAACTGCAACGGCTGGAATTCCTCATGCCGCTTGGGTGGCAGAACGCTTAAACCTTCCAATGATTTATGTGCGCTCCTCTAGCAAAGATCATGGTCTTAAAAATAGTGTGGAAGGTCGTTTAGATAAAAATCAAAAAGTCATTGTGATTGAAGACCTCGTTTCTACGGGTGGAAGTTCCCTGCAAGTCGTTGCTGATATTCAAAAACATGGTGGAGACGTTTTAGGTGTGTTAGCTATTTTTTCTTATGAATTTACGGAAGCTTTACAGAAATTTAAAGACGCTCAGATTCCTTTGAAAACACTTGCTAATTATCCTACGCTCCTTATGCTGGCCAAAGAGAAAGGAACTATTTCCTTAGAAGAAGAAAAAACTCTTTTAAAGTGGCGAGAAGATCCCAAAAATTGGCCGTAACATCTTATCTATAGGTTGCATCGTTTAATTATAATAAAACGTTAATTCAAGCATAAAAAATTACTTGCGCAGAGGTTCAAACTATTTAAATTTCAAAAACTTACATTTATTCATTTTTTTCTTCTCTTGCATAGAAGATCAATGTGTTAATCTCTTAACCATGGGAGCTAAAATGTTTAATAATGAGTTTTTTGATAAATGGCTAGAGGAAAAAAGCTCTATCATCCTTAATAAAATGAATAAGGAAGCTCTTACCAGTGAAGAAATCATTCTTCTTATCTTGAAAGCGCAAAGCAATCACTTTCACCATATGGATCTAGAATTCAGAGCAGAATTTCAAGGAATTCACGAAGAATTTAAAACTGTCCGAAGCGAAATTAAATCATTGGAAAAAAACATGGATAATAAATTTCATTTTTGGGGAGCTATTATAATTTCTCTCTTTGCAGGAATTTATTTAAAACTTTTCTTAGGTTAACTTAATTTTTTGGTACAAGATAATAAAGTTTGCCTTGAGATTTGAGAGCTCCTGCATATTTTTTAGCCAAGGCTCCTCTTCCCCAAAAAAGATCCACTCGTCCTCCTCCTTTTATAACTCCCCCTACATCTTGATCAAAAACAAAGCGCCCCACTGACTCTGTTTTGGCAGGTTGAACGCTTTGATCAGAGCTAAAAATAGGTTTATCAAACATCAAAAAAGCTAGTGCTCCTTTAGGAAAAAAATTCTTATCAGTGGCAATAGTGCGACCTGCCAAAGCTGAAATCCCTGAAGATGTTACCGCCCTATTATCACTCACTTCAAAAAAAACATAACTAGGATTTTTATTTAACAGCTCTTGTCTTTTCTCTGGTGATAAAGCTCGCAAATAATTTTCAATCACTTCAGAATTTATCTCTTCTTTAGGGATATGATCCAAAAATTTCCCTAACGGAATATACTCTCTTCCATTTTTTTCAGCATAATTTACAAATAAAGAAGAGCCATCTTCAAATTCTACGGTTCCAGAGCCTTGTATTTGTAAAAAAAAGGCATCGATAGGATCAACCCAACAAATCTCAAGATTTTTATTTTTTAATTTATTATGACTATCAATTTCTTCCCGCGAATAATAAGGATAAATTTTTTCCCCTTCAATTCTTGCTCGCATTTTTCGGGCGTTAAAAAACTGTGCGCCAAACAGGCCTAAATCTAGTGAGTAAATATCAGAAGGACTTTTATACAAAGCCTGAGAGTAAACTTCGGTGGGAACTCTAGAGGCCAAAATTACAGGCTCGTAATAACCTGTCACAAAGGCTTGTCCCCATTTTTTACTGCCATAGACTTCATAAAATTCAAATTCTTTTTCGATCTTAAAAAAAAAGTCTTCTTGCGAAGAAAAATCTAATAATTTCTGCAACGATTCTATGTATTTCTCTTTGGAGACTTTTTTATCTGCAAACTGAAGTTCTTGTAAGGAAATAGATTTCTGTAAGTGTTCTATTTGTTTTTGAATAGATTCTTTTATTAAGTCTAGCGATAAATCATCCTGTAATATTGGAATTTTCGCTAATCGCATGGATTTATTTTTGTCTTGCAAGGGTGCCCGCACGCAAGAGAGAACAGAGAACAAGATAAAAAAAACTTTAAATAATTTCACGATAAATATCTCTCCATTTTTTCTCTCCCATATTTTGCAGAAGCCCTGTGTACCATTCTCTAAGCGGTGCGATTTTTCTGCTTTCTAAAACATCTGCTTTATTTTGAATGCCACCCACGTGAATAAGAATCAAGGGTGACTTTTGTTTTATTATTTCATCTCTTACTTTTTGTAACTGCTGTAAGGAATAGGAGTAGATTACCTTTCCTCCTAAGCCCCCTTGATACTTTTGTGTATAATAATGAAATATTTTCTGATCGGCAGGATCTAAATTAAAATCAGCATATCTTTTTTGAGTGTTCAAAAAAACTAATCCATTCACATTCAACTCAGTAAATGTTTGCACAGTATATGTCACATCTCCTGCGTCACCTAACTTAACAAAAATAGGTTTGGAGGTTGCTTTGCGAATTTCTTTTATACGTTCACTCACTCCATCTGTTTTTTTCTGCACATTAGGGCAACTTTCATTTATTTCAAAAAAATCTACCAAGGGATTTAGTTTCTCTACACATTTTAAAATACCTTGTATTTTTTGCTCTTCTGCATGCAAAGGATGTCCCATAAGTGAGACTCCGATAGGAAAGCAAACCTGTGGGTATTTATTTTTAAACTTTTTAATATTTTCTACCACTGGATCAATACCTAAAGAAGGCAACCCTAAACTATTAATTGAAGAATTTGATTTAGGAAGGGGCGTCCAAACATTAGTCTTTTTACCACAAAAAGAGAATTGATTTCCCGTATGGGTATCACTTAAAACTGTGCCCACCACACTGAAACCTGCACCTAGCAAATAACTCCATTCTAAGAGCGCACCATCTTTATCAAGACCAGCGGCATGACCTAAGTCGTTTGCAAAATTAATTCCCACCACTTTTACTTTTTTTTCAATACGTGCGTTTTCTAAACGGACTTGTGCTAATTTTTTAAGATACCAAGGACGCATGAGTGAATAGCTTGCAATGAAAGCTTGAGGATTTAATATTTTTTGTAAAAAAGGCCTGAGCATTAGGTGGTCAAAGTGGGTTAAATATTCTAAAGAAGATGTAGGCATAATTTAGCCCTTAGTGTAGCATTATCTCATGAAAAAACGTACCTCTTTTAACCCACTCGCTCCTCTTTCTTATAAAAAAAATAAGCTCTACTTTGATGCTTTGTCCATTGAAGCTATAGCAAGAAAACACCCGACTCCTTTTTATGCTTATAGCCTTAAACAACTGCACAAAAATTTTAGTATCTTTAAACAAGCCGCTGTAGCATCTGGAATTAAAAATCACCTGATCTGTTTTGCTCTTAAGGCCAATGCTAACCATCAAGTTCTTTCTCAATTAGCACACTTGGGTTCAGGCGCTGATATTGTTTCAGGAGGAGAACTCAAAGCGGCATTAAAGGCAGGAATTCCCGCTCATAAAATAGTTTTTTCAGGAGTGGGAAAAACTGAGAAGGAACTGAACTTAGGCCTGCAAAAAGATATTCTTTCTTTCAATGTAGAGTCCCTCCAAGAATTAGAGCTTTTAAATTTTTTAGCTAAAAAGAAAAAAATAAAAGCATCAGTAGCTTTACGTCTTAATCCTCACGTAGAAACAAAAACACACAAATATATTTCTACAGGTTATAAAAGTCATAAGTTTGGAATTTTAAAAAAAGAGCTTCTTTCTATTTTAGATCATGCCTCTTCTTTTTCAGCTATTTCTTTTGATGGACTCAGTATGCATATTGGCAGCCAACTCACGGAACTTTCCGCTACCGCTAAGGCTATGCAAGAACTCACGGAATGTGTTTATCTTCTGCAAGATAAAATTAAAAAAGAGATTTCTTTTGTTGATGTAGGCGGAGGACTGGGCATTCCTTATCACCCTCAAGATGAAAACTCTATTGCTACT
>JAGOVR010000098.1 GCA_018060635.1 Bacteriovoracaceae bacterium | reverse complement strand
GGCCTGCGGCATTCCCATTATAACCAATACCATAGACCTTGGAATAATCATGGGAAACGATCACTGCTCCTACTTGCAAACGCTTGCAGGTGCCACGCTTAGCTAAATCAAAAGCGAAACGCATATAGATTTCTTCAAAAGTAAGTCGTTTTTTTATTTTTTCTAAGTGTTCTTCCAGCATAATGTTTCCTCTATATCGGAGTTGTTCTCTCTGTTATAGACAATATTACCCACTATCTCCACATTTTTTTTTCTTATAAAATAAAATGATATAATTCTTTAAGGGAAAATTCATGTCTAAAAAAATTCTAATTGTTGATGATTCTAAATTTTCTCGTACAACCTTGGGGCAAGTACTGAAAGAAGCAGATTATGAGATCATCGGATTAGCGGGAAGTGCGAGTGAAGCGCAAAATCTTCTCTCTTCTTCTGTTGATATTCTTATTTTAGATTTAGTTCTCCCTGAGATTAATGGAATTGAATTTGCAAAACAAGTAAGGACCTCTTTTCCTTCTATTAAGATTTTAATGATTTCATCTCTAGGACAAGAACATATTATTTTGGAGGCTTTGAGTGCGGGAGCTATTGATTTTCTAAAAAAACCTTTTGAAAAGAAAGACCTTTTAGAAGCTGTAGAACGACTTAAACTCTCTTAAAAAAAGGAATAAGTCATGAACAGTATGCCACTAAGGACTGTCGCTATGAAAGAAGCAAAAAATAAATATAGCTTACTAGAAAAAAATCTTCCTCATTCCTTGATGCTAGAATTACCCTCTGAAAAAATAGAAATTAATTTTAAATCAATAAGTAAAAAACATACGCTCAGCAAACTAGAGATGGAAGATAATCTGCAAAATTCTTTTTGTCTTCTTATTGGATTTAAAGGTGACTGGAAAGGTTTTGCTTTTATTAGTGCTCAATACCCCCAAATAAATAATCTCCCTTGGAAAGAAGATCTTCTGATTGAAACTGGTAACATCATCATGGGAAAACTACTTACAAATCTCTGTGAAAAAGAAATTATTCTGTGTGATCTCATGGCCCCTGTAGTTTTTAAATCTTTAGAGGGAACAGCTCTAACAGATTTTCATCGCAAAAAGAAACTACTTAATATCTTAGAGTCTTTCACAGGCCTTGAAACACCTAAAGTTACTTATACTTTTAACTGGCAAGAAAATCTTGTTCCTTTTTACATTCATTTTCTTTATCAATCTTGAGGTTTAATATGATTACTTTTTTACTGAAAAGTTTGGCCTACTTCGTAGTTTTTTTCATGCTCCTTTCTATCCCTGTAGGAGATCAAACTGTTTTTGATTCTCTCTACGGTTTAGTCAACCCTTATACAGGACAATTTTTTGAGAAAGAAAAAACAGCTACTACTCAAAAAGAAATTTATGAACCTAAAACAGATGAGACTCCTTTGGAAGAACATCACATAAAGCAACCTAAGGCTGTTTATAAAGCTCCTAACCAGACAAAAAAAATGCTCCCAGGGGAGAAGGAAACCACAGGAGTTGTCAGCCAAAAAGAAAAGAACGAAGTAATTAAAGAAAAAGAAGTCGTGGTAAAAGAGCAAAAACCCAAAGATTTTTATTCTAAAAAAGAAACTGAAAAGTTAGAGAACATCATAAAAAATGCCCCTCATTAAAAGGGGCATTTTTTATTGAATAGAAAAAAGCTAAAGACTATTTTTCTGTAGAAACATCAGTAGTAGCAAGTGGAACTGTCTTGACAACTTCTGTAGCGATAGATCTTTCACCGTCATGAATAGCTGAACAATCATTTGCCATAACCTGAGCACTTACTGAAAGAGCTAATACCAATAATAAAGTTTTCATAATCTCTCCTTAATTTCGTTTCTATTTAAGAAACATCTGTTTTGTCTTTATATATGCATACACCATGCCAAGTTTTCTAAAGCTAACTACTTAAAAAAAGAAGCATCTTAAAGAATCTTTTCTGTATGGCTGTTAAGCTCATAACACCTGTAAAAAAAATAAACAGTAAAAAGAAGAAACAAGAAAAAGATAATTAAAAGAAAAGAAAAATAAGAAACTAGACAAAAAAAATGCCAACAATTGTTGGCATTTTTTTAAAGAAAATTTTTAAATATGACTACTTAGTTTCACCCTCAGAACCTGACACTGTCTTAGGAGAACTAGGGGCTTGCCCTTTAGTCCCATCACCATCGGCCAAAGCTGTCTCACAGACTGAAGCCTGAACATCATCTCCTCCGTCCTCACCTAAGCTAGCCGCTGGAGCTGAGTCCTGCGCCTGCACCATGAGCATACTGAAAGATAATAAAACGAGAATCAAAACAGTTATTTTTTTCATAATTGTCCCCTTTATATACTTAAGCTTACACCTGCAGGTTTCACAATTGATAATAAATTTCTAAAAGCATCATTAACTTCATTAGCCATAGCTTCATTAGCTGTTGAATCAACACTCGTAATCTCTCCAGCATTATTATAAGCGACATTAATTTTTCCAATAGCTTTCACTTGTGTTGCATCTTTTCCTTTAGAAATATTAATCTCATAGGGTTTTCCCACAGGACTATATTTAAAATCTAGCTGACGAACTTGGGCCACCGCAGGTCCTGTAGACGCAGGAGTACGACTGAAAACATTATCTTTAATAGCTGAAATTTTTCCATCTTTGTTATAAGCTAAAACTACTTTTTGCCCTTTATCATTTTCTGCTTTAACTAGATTAAACTTAGCATCGTATTCAAATTTAGTAACACCTTGATTATTTTTTACTTCAGAAATTTTCTTCCCTTGGTTATAAGCAATTTGTACAAATTCCACCATTTTTCCTGCCACATAAGTAAACTTACTTTCTAGTAGGCCGTCTTTAGTGTACTTAAAATCACTCACGACATTTCCACGAATAATTTTTTCAGGCAAGCTACAGCAAGCAGAATAAGTCGTATCTGTTGTCACATTATCTTGAGTAATCACACTGCGATAAGTGTAAGGCTCTCCATCTTCTTTATTTCTTACAATGTAACGAAAAGAATCCACAATGCTTTTTCCTGTATTTGTTTTACGAGTAATTTTTGTGGAGTAATCTTTAGTAGGATTCTTAGGGTCAGCTTCGTAGGCATACTGTGTAAATTCTCCATTACGCTCACGTAAAGATTTTACCCAACCTTTAGTATCATACTCTATATTCATTTTAGATTTATCAGAGGTGTAAGCTACTTCTGTTATGGCATGAAGAGCATTACTCTTATATTTATATTCATTACCTGCTATATCTATCGATGAAAGAAGATCATCTCCCTTATACTCATATTTAGCTTTTTTATCAGCTGAAGACCATGCTGATTTAATATGTCCAGCTGAATCAAATTCTAAAAAAATTTGTTTAGCAAAAGAATCTTTAATAGATGAAACGGTTCCTTCTTTGTTATAAGACAAATCAATTCTATAACCATCTTTTTCCGAAAGAGAAACTAACTTCCCTTTAAGTGAAAACTCTTCTCTTCTTCCGTCGCTATATTCACGACGATAACCTTCTGGCATCACTACTATTTTTTGATGACCACGTTTACTAGAATAAAGAATTGTTCCTGTGGCAAGTTTTGCTTCAACACCGTATGTAAGAGCTAAATTTCGACGAAGAGTTTCATCTGTCATTAATTTTTGAGCATACGTTTCATATTCTTTTCCTGCTAATTGAGCTTGACCTTTTTTAGCGTTAGCTACATTCATAGCATCCAAAATTCTTTTAGCCGCGGCTTTGGTATCCACTGATACTTCAGGAGTAAAACGAGTCTGTGCTCCTAATCCATTTTCATGAATGACTACAGAGCCATCAGCTGAAACCACTAAATATGTTTCATAAGGAGTTCCCCAACCATAACCATACCAACCCACTCCTGAGGCTTGTGAATTATAGGTTCGTGTGATCTCTAGCGGTTTTCCCGCTCCTACCACTACGATATCAGTGTAGTTAATATAAAAGTTTCCATTTTTAGGATTAATACCTGCTTGTAAAGAGCTTGCAAGTATTACCAATGAAAAAAATAATGCCTTAGAAAATTTTGTCACCATAACAGAACCTTTTGTTAACGTTCAACAACTATAACTCTCTTATTTTATCGTCAAAAATGAAAATTTCTTTAATTTTTCTTATGGCAATTATAAAAGCCTTTGCCCTATCTAAGTCCTTAAAATAATAACTAAACCTTAATATCTACAATCTTTAATATAATATACCCCCCCAAGAGGTTAAACCCTAGGGCCACTACCAGCATAATAATACCTAGAGGGGTAGTAAAAAGAGGAACCATAGACTGTGGATCAGAAAGAGCATAGAGAGTACCCAAGGCAAAAGGCATACAAAAAATAACCAAACCTTGAGTCATCCCTTGGGCCACATAAGTTTCAATTTTTTGTTGCAGACGAATACGTTCACGAATCACATCACAAATTGTATCGAAGGTTTCAGCTAAATTACCACCCGTTTCTCTTAGAATATTGACACTGGTAACAAACATTTGATTGTCTTGTGTAGGAACTCTCTTAATTAAATTTTCAAAACATTCTTCTAGCGGCACTCCAATTTTATTTTGCTGTAAAATAAGATTGAATTCCTGTGCTAGAGGATCTGATAGCTCATTGACCACCATACCTAAAGACTGCGGAACAGAAAGTCCTGCACGCAATCCATTAGCAAGAAGAGTCAGTCCATCTACTAATTGTCCTTGATATTTTTTAACTCTTTTGGCTACCAAATAATTCACAATAGGACGGGGCAATTTCCATCCTATAAAGAAAAAAATAAGACCTAAAATAATGCCTGCTAAAAATTTACTAAAAATAGCAAAGGCGGCGAAAACTAAAAGACCTGAACCAACAGAAAGAGAAAGAAGAATCACAGTTAGTTTATCAGGATTGACATCCCAAAACATAAGTTCAAATCTTTGCATGAGATAATCACGTGTCCCAAAAGTTTGATCTTCAATCCATTTAAAAAGACGAATACTGTTGCGATAACTCACAATAAAAAACAGAATTCCTATAAGAAAAATAACTCCATTTTTTCCTAAAAGTTGAGTGAACGCTTCCATTTAAGTCCTTAACCTTGATTGGTAAAAATCCCTCGGGGGATTTTATAACCTTTACGCTCTAGCACTTCCACAAACTTAGGAATAAATCCTGTGGCCTGATATTTCCCTACAATTTTTCCTTGTTTATTCATCCCTTCTTGTTTGAAAACAAAAATATCTTGAAGAGTGATGACATCACCTTGCATCCCACTCACTTCTGTAATATTCATAATTTTTCTTGTTCCATCATCGAGGCGTGTTTGTTGTACGATTAAATGGACTGCTGAAGACACCATTTCTTTAATTGCTCTTGGAGAAAGCCCTGCCCCCGCATATTGCACTAGAGTTTCTAAACGACTAATTCCATCACGAGGAGAATTGGAGTGAATAG
>JAGOVR010000097.1 GCA_018060635.1 Bacteriovoracaceae bacterium | reverse complement strand
TTTATTGGCTACAGTTGTAATTTCATCAGAGGCTTGCCCAATTCCTGAAGTCTCTACTAAAACAAGATCAAAATTTTGAGATTTTAAAAATTCCACTACTGGTTTTATATGAGGACTCAGTGCTGTACCTGATCCCCGAGTGGCCAAAGATCTCACATAAATATTATTAAAAACGGCACTCCCTAAACGAATGCGATCACCTAAGAGAGCTCCACCCGTTTTTTTCTTGGTAGGGTCAATAGAGATGAAGGCTATTTTTTTTGCGGGGTAAGTTCGTTCAAAACGTAAAAGAATTTCATCAATGAGAGAGGATTTCCCAGCTCCACCCGTTCCTGTAAAGCCAAGGACGGGAACATTTTTGTTTTTTAGTGAAAAAGGAATTTCTCCCGTCTCTTCAATATGGGTTATAACTTTAGCTAGCTCATAAAAAGATAACTCTTTGTTTTCTAAATCTTTAAAATTGACCTTAGTGTTTAAACTTAAACGCTTAAACATATCCTCAATAATTCCTTCTAAACCTAAAAGCCTACCATCTTCGGGAGAATAAATTTTTTCAATCCCTTGAGATTCTAAAATAGCAATTTCTTTAGGTGTGATAACACCGCCACCGCCACCAAAAATTTTAATATTTTGCGCCCCTTGCTCATCCAAAAGTTTTCGCACGTAAGTAAAATACTCCATGTGCCCGCCTTGATAAGAACTTAAGGCAATAGCATGGGCATCTTCACTAATAGCGGCAGTTACCACTTCCTGAGCTGAACGGTTATGCCCTAAATGGATAACTTCAGCGCCTTTGGCCTGTAAAATACGGCGCATAATATTGATAGAAACATCGTGACCATCAAAAAGACTGGCCGCAGTAACAAAACGTAGATTTTTCATGGCCTTTTATTTACCACAAAAGGCTAGAAAATACTAAGTCTTGGCCGTAAAATAGATGTTCTATGAATTTAATTAAAATTGAAAACCCACAGCACCCAGCAAGACTTAAACCTCTTCGTAAAGGAAAGAAACCTCCTAAGCTTTTAGCAGTAGTTCATCAAAGTGGTTGCACGGGTTGTGAAGTGTGTATTGCAGGATGCCCTGTAGATTCCATTGAACTTGTGGCAGGGCCTGACCCTCTTAATCCAAGCTTTCAGCAAACCGTGGAAATTGACCTTGCTCGCTGTATTGGTTGCCAAAATTGTTCCCAAGATTGCCCTTGGGAAACTATCACTATGTATGCTCACGATGATGCTTTCTCAGCTTGGTCTAAAGAAACTCTTAAAACTCATTTGTATATTGACGAAAATTCTTAAAGAAAATGCAGGTTAAAATAAAAAACCCCGAAATTTCGGGGTTTTTTATAAAAGAAATAAAATTTAAATAAGACTATTTAGGATAACCGAAAAGACTTTCATCTCTATAATGATTGATATTTACAGCACGGTAATCATTTGACTCTGTAAATTCTTGAGACAACTTTTGACTTGCCCTAACTAATAATGTTTTTGCATGAACACAAGAAATATTAAAATACTTATAACAGTTTTCTTGTGTCTGAGAAAAGTCCTTAGACTCTTCATCATTAATAATAGTTATTAATCTGTTAATAAAAGACAAACTTTTATCTTCAATATAGACCTCTATAAAAGATTCTTCTGGTGTTGGAGGATTTTTAAAACTAATATTTGCGGCTAAATTCGCTCTAATATCTACTCCAGCTTGAGCAAAAACACCTACAGAAAAAAGTCCTAGAGCTACAACAAGTAAAGTCTTCTTCATTCCTATCTCCCTTTTAAAATTAAACTTTTTCAAAACTAGTTTAATATTTATTTGTTATCTAATGTGATGCTAACAATATTTCAATTCTCTTTTTGAATCACCTAACAGTTTCTTACATCTAAAAAGAGTGAAAATTTTATATTATTCTATTTAGAATACTTATAAATTAATTAGTTATAATGAAAAACCAGATCATTTCTTACAGATATTGGCTTTATTTTAAAAAAGAAGAAAAAAGGCAAAAAAAATCCCCGAAATTTCGGGGATTTTTTTATACACAAGATGAAATTGAAAATTAACGATGACGTAAGAATGGGTTATAATTATAAGCTTCTCTTGCTTTTTCTAGATCACTTTTAACCACTGGTTTTGTCACAACAACTGGTTTAGGTTTTGCTTCTGGCTCAATACAATTTTCACCTACTGACTTTGTTATTTTTTGAACTGGCGTTGAAGAAGATTTTTTTGCTGTCCAATAATCAGCTTGCCATTTTGCTCTGATACTAGCACCGCCATCTTGAGCAAAAACACCTACAGAAAAAAGTCCTAGAGCTACAACAAGTAAAGTCTTCTTCATATTTATCTCCCTTTTAAAATTAAACTTTTTCAAAACTAGTTTAATATTTATTTGTTATCTAATGTGAGGCTAACAATAATAGAATTCCTCTTTTGAATCACCTAACAGTTTCTTACATCTAAAAAAGCGTGAAAAATTTACATTATCTTGCCTATAAAATAAGTAAATTCAAGTATTTACTCTAAAGTGTTATCTTATTTCTTACAAATATTAGTCTTATTTTTAAGAAAAAGAAGAAGAGAGCAGAAAAAAAGGCTTAAAGAAATGTATTGTGAGGTAGAAAAGAACCCCACACCTCGAATAAAATCTCCTCTAAAAAACTCTAATATAAAACGAAAAAAGGAATACCCAAGTAAGTAAGTAAAAAAAAGGCTAGAGGCGGAAGCTTTTTTATACAAAAGACGCAAAAGATAAAAAAATAAACAAATTAAAAGAAAAGCTTCGTAAAGCTGTACAGGATGACGAAAATCTTTCTCCCCATCAATGGCCCACGGAAGATCACAAAACTTTCCATAACAACATCCTGCAAAAAAACAACCTACTCTCCCTATGGCATGAGCAAGGGTTAAGCTTGGAATAAAATAAACCAAAGTGGAGAAAGATATCTTTTTTAAAATAAAAACATAAAAAAGAGAAAATAATAAAGCAAAGAGAAAACCACCATAGAAAACAAAACCTCCCCCCAACCAAAAAAGAGAATTTGTGGCATAGGAAGGTATTAACTCTCCCGCTGAAAAAAGAAGAAAGAAAATCTTTGCACCTAAGTAAGCAAAAATGAAATTAGAAAAAAAGAAAAAATTGTAATGCTGAAATTCTTTGCCATCTTTTTCCAGAAGATATTTTGTAAAATAATAAGAAACACCCCAAGCAATTCCCATAAAAAGGGGGTAACTATAAATAACAAAATCACCTGAAGAAAATAAAATAGGAAGCATAGTTAAGTTTTTTTACGCATCAAACTTTTTAAAAAATCAAAGCCTAAGAGAATCGCCGCAACTGTAATACAACTATCTGCCACATTAAAAGCTGGATAGTGAGAATCCCCTATATAAAAATCTAAAAAATCTACGACATACCCTAAAGTAAAACGATCAATCAGATTTCCTATAGCACCCACCAATATTAAAGAATAACAAAAACCAACCATGTAAGGTTCTTTGCGAGATTTCCAAATAAGAACAATTAGCCATACGCAGACAAGAACTGGAATTAAAAGAAATAAAAATTTTCGTAAATTTTCATGGGCTCCTGCCATAAAACCAAAAGCCGCACCTGTATTATGCACACGTGTAATATCAAAAAATCCCGCTATTACAGGGAAGCCTTCTCCTAACTGTAAAGTAGATTGAATCACTCCTTTGCTGATTTGATCAATCAAAAGAAGAGCACTCATAATAAGAAGATAAGACCAAAATTTATTCATAAAATTTCTTTGGATCAATACCATATTTTTCTATTTTTCTAAGTAGTGTTTTTTTAGGAATATTAGCGTTAATAGCTGTTTGATTAATTTTCCCTTTATTTACTTTTAAAGCTTGGCAAATAAATTCTTTTTCAAAAAAATCTTTGGTATTTTGAAAATCCATCTTTTTCTGACTTCCCTGAGGAGAAAAATCAAATTTCAAATCTATGTTTTGATCTTTTTTATCATTTTGCAACTCTTCATCAATAACAGAGTTTTGAATATCTTGAAAATCAATAATATTTTCATCTCCTCTCTCCCCGTCTTCTGCTTGCTTAGAAGCCCCTTTATTGACATTAGCAGACAAGGACGAGAGCTGAATAAGATCTGTCGATTCCATAATAAAAGCGTGCTCAATCACATTACGAAGTTCGCGAATATTGCCTGGCCATTCATAAGACAACATAACTTTTTCTACTTCTGGACTCACACCCTTGATAGAAAGAGCATGAAGCTGATTAAAATAAGTCACATAATGATTAATTAAATGAGGAATATCACTTTTTCTCTCTCTTAATGGAGGAAGAAATACTGGCAAAACATTTAGACGATAAAAAAGATCTTCACGAAAAATTCCACTTTTAATCATCTCTTCAAAAGGCTTGTGAGATGCCGCAATAATACGCACATCCACTGTAATTTCACGATTAGCACCTACAGGTGTAAAAGTTTTTTCTTGTAAAACTCTTAAGAGTTTTATTTGCATACTGGCAGAAATATCTCCAATTTCATCTAAAAAAAGTGTTCCCCCATCTGCGTATTGAAACTTACCAATTTTTCTGGAATCAGCTCCTGTGAAAGCTCCTTTTTCATGCCCAAAGAGCTCTGACTCAATAAGATTTTCAGGAATAGCACCACAATTAATTGTAACAAATTTTTCATCTTTGCGAGGGCCGTTAAAATGAATTGCCTTGGCTACTAATTCTTTACCTGTTCCTGATTCTCCGCGAATAAGTACTGGCGTGTTAACTTTTGAAAGTTTAGAGAGAAGATCAAAAACTTTTTTCATGGCATCAGATTGCCCTACAAATTTTGTCTCTCCTCCTTGATTTCCTAAAGAAAGAGTCGGCGCAGAAAAAGCAGTTGTTTCTACTAAAGAACGAGCTTTTAATGCTCGCTTAATCAGTGCAACTAAATTATCGGAAGAGATAGGTTTTTCTAAATAATTATAAGCACCTTCTTTGACTGCTTTTACAGCATCTTGAACATTAGAATAAGCTGTCATGAGAATTATAATCAATGAGCTATCATGCTTTTTCATTTCGATGAGAGCTTGTAAACCATCCATCTCTGGCATATTTACATCCATAACTACCAGATCATATTTTTCGGTATAAATTTTATCGAGAGCTTCTTTGCCGTGACTTGCTGTATGAACAGAAAAGTGATGGAATTCTAAAGCTTGTCTTACAGATTGTTGTAAAACAATATCATCTTCAACTACTAAAACTTTATGCATAAATTCCTCTAACTGTTTTTAAGTTTAATAGTAAATGTAGTTCCTTTGCCTAAAAAGGAAGAAGCAACTATCTCTCCTTCATGTAACTCGACAAAATATTTTACCAAATAAAGGCCAAGCCCCGTTCCTTTAATCAAGTGAGAGGCATCATTTCTCACTCTATAAAACTTGTCAAATATATGCTCCAGATCTTCCTCAGGAATACCAATTCCTGTATCTTTTATTTGCAAATAAACCCACTCAGTGTCATCCCACGTCTCTATAGAGACAATACTTCCTTTACC
>JAGOVR010000096.1 GCA_018060635.1 Bacteriovoracaceae bacterium | reverse complement strand
TGGTAATGTATTCTGAAAAAAAATAGCCTACTTGTTCATCTGCTTCACGAAAGAACTCTACGATAAAACGAAAAATCGCATAGCCTAGAATGAAAAATGAAAAAATGAGACCTCTATAAGAAACTTTTTTACGCAAGAAAAAAAGCAGTAAAAACAAGATAAGCCCTTCTAATAAGCCTTCATACAGCTGTGAAGGATGGCGCGGCAAAGGACCACCCTCTGGAAAAACCATACCCCACGGAACAGTGGTTACTCTTCCGTATAATTCCCCATTAATAAAATTTCCCATGCGACCAAAGAAAAGCCCTGGTGTTCCCGCAATGACTGCCGCATCAGCAATTTCGGCAAAAGGCATTTTCTGTTTTTTAGCAAAAAGAGCAGTCCCCACAACCATTCCAAACAAGGCTCCATGAAAACTAAGTCCCCCCTGCCATACTGATAAAATTTCGCTTAAATGTTCCGAGTAATAAGTCCAGTTATAAATAAAAACGTAAGCGAGACGTGCACCTAAAAACATTCCTATAAAAAGATAAAGAATATACTGATCAATACTTTCTTTGGTGGCACGAAAAAAATTTTCCCGAGCTAGTTTGTTAAGAAGAGCTCCCCCCACTAAAAACCCGACAACATACATAAGTCCGTACCAACGAATTTGTAGAGGACCTAGGTGGAGAAGAACAGGATCAATCATAAAAAACCTTTTTTCAGTATTTTCAATATGGTAAGTGATTTTTGGGTTTTGATAAAGGCCTAGATTTTACTCTAAGCGTTATTATTACAAATAACTCACTGATTTTCATTGACATAAAATTAAAATTCAATAGACTAGCGTCTCCAAATCAAAGATTTAGGGAACTAAGCAAATTCTTTAAGAATTTCTCCTAAACTTATTTCTGAAGGAGTTTTTGTGTATACCATTGCAGAGATTAAAGGACATCAATATCGTTTGTCCGCAGGTGACTTAGTAGATGTTGAAAAATTTTCCCAAGATGTAGGAGCAACCATTGAATTAAGCCAAGTGCTTTTCGTAGGTGGTGAAACCCCTATCATTGGAACTCCTGTAGTTGCTGGAGCAAAGCTTATTGCTAAAGTTGTCCGTCATGGCCGCGGAGACAAAGTTCTTATGTATAGAAAAAAATCAGGTAAATGGAAAAAGAGAAAAGGTCATCGCCAAGATTTTACGTGCCTTCTCATCACTGAAATTCAAGATGGAAAAGGTGGAAAATTTGCGATGGATAAAAACTCTCCTACCGCTCAAAAATTTATGAAAGAAGGAGTTCTAAGTGGCACATAAAAAATCGGGTGGGTCCACCACCAACAACCGCGACTCACAACCGAAGATGCGCGGATTTAAAAAATTCGGTGGAGAGCATGTTATTTCAGGTAATATTATCTTAAGACAAGTAGGAACAACTTTTGCTGTAGGTAAAGGAGTTAAGATGGGAAGAGATTTTACCATCTATGCTGTTCAAGAAGGTGTTGTCACTTTTTCTTATGTTAATAAGAAAAAACAAATGATCTCTGTGGTAAGTAAGAATTAAAAATTAAAAGTCTTTCAACTAAGGTAAGGGGACTTAAAGGTCCCCTTTTTTTTTATGCGTTTTATTGATGAAGTTGTAATCACTGTGTCTTCTGGAAAAGGGGGCGACGGCTGTGTAAGTTTTCGCAGAGAAAAGTTCGTACCTCTTGGTGGCCCTGACGGAGGACCTGGGGGACGTGGAGGAGATCTTTATTTTGAAGCAGATGAAGGACTCAACACTTTAGTGCATTTTCGAGGAAAAAAATATTATAGCGCACAGGACGGAGAAAAAGGCCGAGGTTCCCAGTGTAATGGTGCTGACGGAGAAGACCTTACTATCAAAGTTCCCGTCGGAACTCTTATTAAAGATTATGAGAGCGGTGTTATTTTAGCCGATCTGGCAGAACACGGACAAAAAACTCTGCTCTTACAAGGGGGACGTGGGGGTCTAGGAAATCTTTATTTTAAAACTTCTACCAATCAAGCTCCTCGTCATACAACACCAGGGGATGAGAAGAAAACGCTAGAAGTAAAATTAGAATTAAAACTTATTGCCGATCTGGCTTTAGTAGGTCTTCCTAACGCAGGAAAATCCACTCTTATTTCAGTTCTCTCTCACGCTAGACCCAAAATTGCTGATTATCCTTTTACGACTTTAGAACCTAACCTTGGAGTGATGGCCTACGGAGATGATAAATCTATTGTGATTGCCGATATTCCAGGACTTATTGAAGATGCTTCTGAAGGAAAAGGGCTGGGTATAAAATTTTTAAAACATATCGAACGTACTAAAGGATTTATACATTTAGTGGACTGTTCGGCTTGCTTGGAAGTCTATGAAGCTTTTGAGAGCTACGTCACCGTTAGAGCAGAGCTTTTGAAGTTTGAAAGCTCTTTTGAAAATCGGGTGGAAATTATATGCCTCACAAAAATTGATGCCATGAGTGAAGAAGAAATTAAAAAGTTTCAAGACTTTTTTGAGGAAAATTTAGATAAAAAAGTCCTTCCTATTTCTGGTGTAAGTGGACGCAATATTGATAAACTAAAAGTTCTTATGATAAAAGCCATGGAAAGGGAGCAGTCTTGAAAAATGATTATATTGCAGAGGAATTAAAAAAAATATTTGAATCAAAAGAGTTTAAAGCTCCTCTGGACAGTGCCATGGCTTGTGCATGGATTATTGCCCACTTTAAAGGGGTGAATTTAAAAGTTTTAGATCTTAGAAATGTCAGTGCCTTTACTGATTTTTTTGTTATCGGTAGTGCCAGTAATCCCACTCAAGGAAGGGCCATGGCAGGAGCAATTCTCACTTATTTAAAGCCTCACCATAATCAAGTTATTTCCAGCGAAGGTATGAATAGTGCTGATTGGATTTTACTAGATTATGGCGACATTGTGATTCATATCTTTGAAGAATCTCTTCGTGATATTTATGATCTGGACGGCTTATGGCTTAAAAATCCACGCATTCCTATTCCTGAAAGTTATTATACTCATGTCAGTGATGCTTCTTTTGAAGTAAGTAAAATTCCTTCCGAAGAAGATTATTTTTAAAAAATGGCACAGGATTTTTTTTTAATTGCTGTTGGTAAATTACAAAATGAACATCTGCAAGCTTTAGAAAATGAATACCTAAAACGTTTAACCTTTCCTAAACTCAATGTTACCCAAGTCAAAGCAGAGGCTGAAGACAAAGAACAAGAAGCCAAAAATATTTTACAAAAAATTAAAGAATTAGTGGGAAATACAAGTTATGAACTTATTCTTTTGAGTGAAGAAGGTAAAACTTTCACCAGTTCTGAATTTTCTTTTTTTTTAGAGAAAAAAATACAAACAGGAAAACTGCTTATCTTCGTTATTGGGGGAGCTATGGGCCACACCGATACTCTTAAGAAATTAGCTCATCATCTCTTCTCTCTCTCTCCTCTGACTTTCCCTCATAAACTTGCCAGACTTCTTTTTGTAGAACAATATTACAGAGCACAAACTATACGTACAAAACATCCTTACCACCATTAAGGAAAAAAATGACACATTCCATTTCTATAAAAAATTTAAGTAAGCGTGTTTTACTGGTAGTGCTAGACGGGTTTGGTTTAGGTGAAGACAAAAATAAAAATGCTATCCTAGCGGCCAAGACTCCACATCTGCATGATCTTTTTTCTCACTATCCTTTTACAAAACTTATCAGTCACGGTGAAAGTGTGGGTCTCCCAAAAGGTGTTATGGGAAACTCTGAAGTAGGACATCTTAATTTAGGAGCAGGCAGACCTGTCAGACAAGATCTCGTGCGTATCAATGAATCTATCGCAGAGGATAAGCTTAAAAATTTGCCTGAATTTAAAAACCTAACTCAAAAAGCAAAATCAGGTAGTAAACGTATTCATCTTATGGGGCTACTCTCAGATGGTGGAGTCCATTCTCATTTAGATCATATCAAATATATTATTCATTCTCTTTCTCAGGAAAAAGATCTCGATATTTTTTTTCATGCCTTTATGGACGGAAGAGACACCTCTCCTACGAGTGGTATTTCCTATGTTAAAGATCTTTTAGAATGTGATGGTTTCACCCTTGCCTCCATGCAAGGGCGTTCTATTGCTATGGATCGTGATCGCAGATGGGAAAAAATTGAAGTGACCTATAAAACACTCACTGGAAATGGATCTATCGTTCATGAAAAACCTGAAATCTATTTGCAAAATGAATATCAAAAAAATATCACTGATGAATTTATAACTCCTGCTCTCTTTGATCAAAAATATGCCATCCAAAATGATGACTGTGTATTCTTCTTAAACTTTCGCCCTGATCGTGCCCGTCAAATCACTTTAGCTTTTACTGACGCTCATTTTAGTTTCTTTAAAAACATGATTCGTCCTGTACATTATTTATGTATGACTCCTTATGTACAAGATGAAGTTAATCTTCCTATTCTTTTTGATAAAGAAAATTTAAAAGGAACTTTAAGTGAATTCTTATCACAAAATAAAATCTCTCAACTTAAAATAGCTGAAACGGAAAAATATGCTCACGTAACCTATTTTTTTAATGGTGGCAGGCGAGAGCCTTTTCCTTTGGAAAAACAAATTCTTATTAATTCTAATAAAGAAGTCGCCACCTATGATGAAAAACCTGAAATGAGTGCACATCTTATTACTGAAAAACTTTTACAAGAATTAGACAATCAAGAGACGTGCTTTTTCTTAGTTAATTTTGCTAATGCTGACATGGTAGGACACACAGGAAATTATACAGCGGCTGTTTGTGCTATTGAAGTTTTAGATGAGTGTTTAGGGCAATTACAAAAAAAATGTGCTGAACTTAATATGGTCATGATGATTACGGCTGACCATGGTAATAGTGACCAAATGGTTTACGAAGATGGGAGTCCTCATACGGCTCACACCACAGCAGATGTGCCCTTTTCTTTTTTTCATCCCAAACTTCAAAATATAACTTTAAATCCTAGTGAAAAAAATTTAAGCCTTAAAGATGTGGCCCCTACGATTGTCTCTGTCATGGGATTAGAGGCCCCTCCAAGCTTTCAAGGGAGACCCATTTTTTTATGAAAAAAATAAAATCAAATGCTATTCTTACAAGTGGTGGAGATAGTCCTGGAATGAATGCGGCTATTCGCGCTTGTGTACGTACGGCTTTAGCTCAAAAAATGCAAGTTTGGGGAATAAAAAAAGGTTATCAAGGTCTCATAGAAAAGGATCTCTTTCTCATGAATGCCTCTTCCGTGGGAAATACCCTGCAAAAAGGCGGGACTTTTTTACAAACATCCAGATGCCCTGAATTTCACCAAAAAAAATATCGAAGCCTTGCCTTTAAAAATCTACAAGAAAAAAATATTGATGGACTAGTTGTGATCGGCGGCGACGGCTCTTTTCGTGGGGCCTATCAATTATTTCAAGAAACTAAATTTCCTATCGTTGGAATTCCTGGAACCATTGATAATGATATTTTAGGTACTGATTATACCATTGGTTTTGATACGGCGGTACAAACGGCCATGGAAGCAGTGGATAAAGT